>NZ_CP030918.1:0-82500 GCF_003324675.1 Paracoccus suum | reverse complement strand
TAACGGATTGATCGGGCAGCTGCGGGGTCCCTGGAAATAGTCCTCCATCAGACCGTACCCGAAACCGACACAGGTGGACTGGTAGAGAATACCAAGGCGCTTGAGAGAACCATGTTTAAGGAACTCGGCAAAATACCTCCGTAAGTTCGCGAGAAGGAGGCCCTGTTTGCGCGCAAGCGTGGGCAGGGGGCACAGACCAGGGGGTGGCGACTGTTTACTTAAAACACAGGGCTGTGCGAAGCCGTAAGGCGACGTATACAGTCTGACGCCTGCCCGGTGCCGGAAGGTTAAAAGGAGGGGTGCAAGCTCCGAATTGAAGCCCCGGTAAACGGCGGCCGTAACTATAACGGTCCTAAGGTAGCGAAATTCCTTGTCGGGTAAGTTCCGACCTGCACGAATGGCGTAACGATCTCCCCGCTGTCTCAAACATGGACTCAGCGAAATTGAATTGTGTGTGAAGATGCACACTTCCCGCGGTTAGACGGAAAGACCCCATGCACCTTTACTATAGCTTCGCACTGGCATCAGGATTGTGATGTGCAGGATAGGTGGTAGGCTTTGAAGCGGGAACGCCAGTTTCCGTGGAGCCATCCTTGAGATACCACCCTTCGCACTCTTGATGTCTAACCGCGGTCCGTTATCCGGATCCGGGACCCTGCGTGGTGGGTAGTTTGACTGGGGCGGTCGCCTCCTAAAGAGTAACGGAGGCGCGCGAAGGTTGGCTCAGAGCGGTCGGAAATCGCTCGTTGAGTGCAATGGCAGAAGCCAGCCTGACTGCAAGACTGACACGTCGAGCAGAGTCGAAAGACGGCCATAGTGATCCGGTGGTCCCAAGTGGGAGGGCCATCGCTCAACGGATAAAAGGTACGCTGGGGATAACAGGCTGATGATGCCCAAGAGTCCATATCGACGGCATCGTTTGGCACCTCGATGTCGGCTCATCTCATCCTGGGGCTGGAGCAGGTCCCAAGGGTATGGCTGTTCGCCATTTAAAGAGGTACGTGAGCTGGGTTTAGAACGTCGTGAGACAGTTCGGTCCCTATCTGCCGTGGGTGTAGGATACTTGAGAGGAGTTGCCCCTAGTACGAGAGGACCGGGGTGAACGTTCCACTGGTGGACCAGTTATCGTGCCAACGGTAGTGCTGGGTAGCTATGAACGGACAGGATAACCGCTGAAGGCATCTAAGCGGGAAGCCCCCCTCAAAACAAGGTATCCCTTGAGAGCCGTGGAAGACCACCACGTCGATAGGCCGGAGATGTAAGCGCAGCAATGCGTTCAGTTGACCGGTACTAATGGCTCGATTGGCTTGATTTGATCCGGTAGAAGGCAGACCGCCTTCGACCCAAAGCAAGCTCACTTCGGTGTACAAAATGGACAACACCCCGCCAAAGCCCAAAGGCCAAAGCGGAACGCGCGTTTCTTCCCCGGTCTGGTGGCTATAGCACGAGCGAAACACCCGATCCCATCCCGAACTCGGCCGTTAAGCGCCGTCGCGCCAATGGTACTGCGTCTCAAGACGTGGGAGAGTAGGTCACCGCCAGACCTGGAAAGAAACGTAACTTCTCTTTCAGAACTTTCCGACAAGACAACCCTGTCGCGGGGTAGAGCAGCCCGGTAGCTCGTCAGGCTCATAACCTGAAGGTCACAGGTTCAAATCCTGTCCCCGCAACCAGAACGATCACGCAAAACGCCGCCCCCAGGGCGGCGTTTGCCGTTCAAGGGGACGGGAACGCAGGCAATAGCCGGGCCGATCGTAAAAGCGCGGGCAAACGCGAGCGCCCGACCGAGGGGTGGCGGACAATGTTGGGACTTCGTGCGTCCGGTATTCGTGACCGTTCGGCGAAGCTATTGTGTCCAAATCTGAAGGTCGGCACTCCCCGCCCGTTTGCCTCCGCGGGACGAACCCACGTCGCCTCCGTAAACAGGGTCGCGGTGTAGCCGCGATCGATGTGCTCAGCATTAGCACCTGACGCGCAGCCGGCTCGCCATGCGAGACCAATGAGCGCGCACAGGATGGGAGGGGAGTTTGTTCCGGTTGGCTTTCCGGGGTCGAGAACGCCGCGCATTTGACGGCGCCATTTGGCAGTGTTCCGCACTCCGAATCGCTCGGCAGCACGTTTGATCGCGCTCCAGGGTCTGCCAGCGCTCCACGCAAGGAACAACCTTTGGATCGGGCCCTTTTGGGAGGCAGCGAAGGAGCGAATGGACCGCTCCTTCCAGTAAGCCGGGGAAGAAACATCTGACTTCGGATAGCGAGTCGAAGCCCCCGCGCGCTTAACCCGAAGATTCGTTCCGCCCCTATATCATCAGCCTTTATCCTCCTGATTCTTGACCCCGAAAACCACAGTCAGGACTGCCGCGATCAAGATCAGCCCGCTCACGAAGAACACGCCCCGCGGTCCGGAGAGTTCGAGCAGTCCGCCGCCCAGTCCCGCGCCGGCGGCGATGGCGAAGTTGATGGCGGCGACGATCAGGCCCCCGCCTGCCTCGGCCTGGTCCGGCAGGGCGCGGGTGATCCAGGTGGACCAGGACACTGGCACGCCGGCAAAGATCAGGCCCCAGAGCGCGATCATCAGCGCGTCCATGGCCGGGATTCCGCCAAACATCGACATGACCAATGCGAGCGCGGCAAGGACGAGCGGCAGCATGATCAGTGCAAGACGCAGGGAACGCTGGATGACGAAGGCGATCAGGTAGGTGCCGGCAAAATTGGCAAGGCCAAAGCCGAACAGGATTGCCGTTACGCCGTCGACACCCACGCCGGTCACGTTCTCCAGAAACGGGCGGATATAGGTGAAGAACGTAAAATGTCCGGCAAATAGCAGGAGCACCGCGAACATGCCGATCCCGATCCCGGGGCGGCCCAGGACCTCGAACAGGATCGCGAGGCGCGCCTTGCCCTGCGCGGGCAGGGGCGGCAACGTCAGCGCCTGAACCAGCAGCGCCAGAACTCCTAGGCCCGTCGCGGCGAGGAATACGCCCCGCCAGCCGATCAAGGCCCCCAGATAGCTGCCGACCGGCACGGCGAAGACCGTCGCCGCAGAAACGCCCATGAACATGATCGAAAGGGCGCGCGGGATCGCGGGTTCCGGCACCAGACGCATCAGCGTGGCGATGGAGAGGGTCCAGAAACCACCAAGCGCCATGCCCATCAGCACGCGCCCAAGCAGAAGGGCCACGAGCCCCGGTGCGCTCGCCACGATCAGGTTGGAGATGATCAACAGCACTGAAAAGCCCATCAGCACCCATCTGCGGTCGATCCCCCGCACCAGTACCGAGATCGAAAGGCTGGTCAAAAGGCCCACAAAGGCGGTGACGGTCACCGCCTGTCCGGCCGCGCCCTTGCTGATGTCCAGCCCCTCTGCCAGCGGCGTCAGCAGGCTGGCGGGAAGGAATTCGGCTGTCACGAGCGAGAAGACGCCGAGTGACATGGAAAAGACCGCCCCCCAGGCCGGTCTGTCGTGTGTTTGTGGAACGGGTCCGGACGTGGCGTCAGTCATAAAGGCTCCGGATGACATGCGGCATTCCTTGGCGTTGTGGTTTGGCTGCCTGTGCATGTATCTGGAAACTGCGGACGAACTATGTCAGTCTGACCGTTATGTTTGATCCAAACACCGAATTGCACGAGAGCCATGACGCCGTCAGCGAGGTGCTGCTGGGCATGCGCCTGCGTGACGCGACCTATTGGCGGGTGCGGCTGACACCGCCCTTCGGGGTCGATTTCAAGACCAGCGACATGGCGCGGTTTCACTTTATCGGACAGGGGCGGGCGTTGCTGCTCATGCCCGATATCGCGCCTCGCATCATGTCCAAGGGCGACGCGGTGCTGATCCCGCGCGGACATCCGCATCAGTTGCTGTCCGGCCCCCGTGTCGCCGCGCGGGACTTCGACAGCTTTACCCCAGAGACGGTCTGTCCGGCTTTCTGCGAGATCCGCGCCTGCGACATGGCCGCCTGCCGCACCACCGATACGACGATCCTGACTGGCGCGATGAAGCTGGATCTGGCCACCGTCCATCCGCTTGTGGCGTTGATGCCAGATGCCATGTCGGTTGGGGCATTGCTGGACCGCCAACCGGAAATGCACGCCATCCTCGCCGCCATGGAAATTGAGATGGCGCAGGACCGGCCGGGGTCGGCCGGGGTCCTTGCGCGGCTGGCGGATGTGATCGCGTCGTTGATCGTCCGCGGTTGGGTCGAGTGCGGCTGCGATAACGCCTCCGGCCTCATCACCGCGCTGCGGGATCCGCGCCTCGCACGGGTGTTGGTCGAGCTGCACCGCGATCCGGGGCGCCCTTGGGACGTCGCCATGATGGCCAGCCAGATGGGCGCCTCGCGCTCGATGTTTTCAGAGCGGTTCGTGGCGGTGCTCGGCGTCAGTCCCCTGCGCTATCTGACCGACCTGCGGATGCGTGTGGCCGCGCAACTGCTGGAGCAGGAAAGCGCGTCGGTGGCCTCGGTCGCCTTCCGCATGGGCTATTCGTCCCAGGCCGCCTTTACGCGCGCATTCAAGAGGGTGATCGGCACCTCGCCTGCCGCCCATCGACGGGGCGCGAGGCATTAACTCCTTGCGCCCAGTTGCAGCTGACGACGCGCCGAAGAATCGGGCGCCGCCCGCGGCATTCCCAAGTATAGCCTGCAATCCGCGTTAGCTAATACACGACCGTGCCACGCGTGATTGGAGTTGAGATCGCGCCCCCAGCGACGTATTCAGGGTCGTGATTACGCAGAAGATGAAGTACGCCCTCAAGGCCCTGATGGAACTCGCCGCCGAAAGGGCAGGCGAGGGTAAACCCTTGCGCATCGAGGAAATCGCGACCCGTGCCGATACGCCGAAACGGTTCCTCGAACACATTCTGCTGGAAATCCGCAACGCTGGGTTCATTGCCTCCGTCCGCGGTCGTCATGGTGGCTATATCCTGATCAAGAACCCTGGCGAAGTTCCCCTCAGCGAGATCATGCGCTTGATTGACGGCCCGATTGCCCCGCTGCCTTGCCTGTCGCGGCGTTCGTACCAGAAATGCGACGACTGCCCGGACGAGGAGGCCTGTCGCCTCCGCAAGGTCTTTGCCCAGGTGTTCTGGTCGTATCTTTTGCTGATCGAGTCGCTGACCTTGGCTGACCTCGTCGAGCGACCCGAATCAGGAAAGCCCCGCGTCGTAGCGGAGCAGCTTGGCATCTGAGGGACGCCGTCGCGGACACAAGCATGCGTCGCGAAACACCTGTTTTTCTTCACGACCAAAATAGGCGTGATTATTTTGTTGATTTTCTCGACCATCTCTGTCGTGATTATCGACATGGGGGCGTCGTGCCTCCGCCTCAGAGGAGGGTCCTCGCAATGATCCATACCGTTTCCGTCTCGCCGTATGTCCAGGCGCAAGGCATGCTGATTGAACGGCTGCCGGATGGCCGTCTGCTGATCGACGCCGGGGGTCGCAAGGTGATCGGCCGTCCCTTCAGGCCCGTGCCTCAGAAAACCCGCCGCTGGAAGGCCGCGATCGCCGCGGCCATTTTTGGCCTGACCTCGCTGGTGGTCGCCGCACCGCAGGCCTCGGCCGAGCCGCTGCTGAACGTCAGTTATGACCCCACGCGCGAGTTCTATCGCGATTACAACACCTGGTTCGCCAACTGGTGGACCGCGCAGGGCAACCCCGCGCCCCAGATCAAGACCTCCCATGGTGGGTCGGGCGCCCAGGCGCGGGCGGTTATCGACGGGTTGGCAGCGCAGGTCGTGACGCTGGCGCTCGCTTCGGACATCGACCAGATCGCGGCCCGCAGCGACCTGATCCCCAAAGACTGGCAATCACGCCTGCCGCACAACTCCTCGCCCTATACCTCGACCATCGTGTTCCTAGTGCGCGAGGGGAACCCCAAGGGGATCAAGGATTGGAACGACCTGATCGCCGAAGGCGTGCAGGTCATCACGCCGAACCCCAAGACCAGTGGGGGCGCGCGTTGGAACTATCTGGCCGCCTGGGGCTATGCCGAGCGCAACAAGCTGAATCCGCAGGATTTCGTCGCTGCGCTCTACCGTAACGTGCCGGTGCTGGATACCGGCGCGCGTGGCTCGACCACAACCTTCGCGCAGCGCGGCCTCGGGGACGTGCTGCTGGCTTGGGAAAACGAGGCTTACCTGGCCTTGTCCGAGTTGGGCGAGGACAAGTTCGACATCGTGGTGCCCTCCGTCTCGGTGCTGGCAGAACCGCCTGTGGCGCTTGTCGAGGGGCATCTGACCGACGCGAACCGCCCCCTTGCCACCGCCTATCTAGAGCAGCTTTACAGCCCGGAGGCGCAGGCGATGGCGCTGCGGCACTACTACCGCGCCTGGGATACCTCGGCCGCAGATCCCGCCGATGTCGCCCGCTTCCCGGAACTGGAGCGGCTGCCCATCGCCGATTTCGGCGGCTGGGCCGAGGTGCAGCCCAAGCACTTCGGTGATGGCGGCATCTTCGATCAGATCTATCAGGGCAAGTGAGATGGCCGCCCGGATGACCGCAAGGTCCCTCGCCCTCAGGACGCCCACCCCGATGCCGGGGTGGGGGCTGTCCTTCGGGATTATGCTGACGATGCTCTCGATCGTGGTTCTGGTTCCGATGGGGGTCCTTTTGTGGCGCGGCTTCATCGGCTTTGGCGCCGGCGCCATGTGGGAAGTGGTGAACCGCCCCCGCGTCTGGTCGGCCCTGGCGCTCAGTTTTCGCGCCGCGTTCGTTGCCTCGCTCTTCAACCTCGTGTTCGGTGTCGTGCTGGCATGGGTGCTGGTGCGCTACCGTTTTCCCGGCAAACGCATCATCGACGCCGCCGTTGATCTGCCCTTCGCGCTGCCCACCGCGGTCGCGGGTATCGCCCTGACCGCGATCTATGCGCCGAATGGCGTCTTTGGATCGGTGCTCGCCGACGCCTTCGGCATCCGCGTCGCCTATACCGAGCTTGGTATCTGGATCGCCCTCGTCTTCGTTGGTCTGCCCTTCGTCGTCCGCACCGTGCAGCCGGTGATCGAGGAGGTCGACCGCGAGACTGAGGAAGCGAGCGCCACCCTCGGTGCCTCTCGACTGAGGACCCTGACCCATGTCGTGCTGCCGATGCTGGCGCCTGCGGCCATGACCGGGTTCGCCCTCGCCCTGGCCCGGGCGGTCGGCGAATACGGATCGGTCATCTTCATCGCCGGCAACCTGCCCAACGTGACCGAGATCGCGCCCCTACTCATCGTCATCCGGCTGGAGGAGTTCGATTATGACGGGGCCGTCGCCATCGCCATCGCGATGCTGAGCATCTCGTTCACGCTGCTCCTCGCCATCAACCTCATCCAGGTCTGGAGCCGCCGCCGCATGGGCGCGGTTTGAGGGAGGGACCCATGACCGACACTCTGAGCATTCCCGCCCCGCTGCGCCGGTATCGTCAGGCGACGACGGAACCCGCGCTGATCAAATGGGCGCTGATCGGGCTCTGCCTCGCGATCCTGGCGGTGCTGCTGTTCGCGCCCCTGATTGCTGTCTTCGGCGAGGCGCTGGGCAGCGGCTGGGCCCTCGCGCTCGCGTCCCTGTCCGAGCCTGATGCGCGAGCTGCCATCCGGCTGACGCTGATGGTGGCGGCGATTGCCGTGCCGCTGAACGCGGCTTTCGGCATCGCCGCCGCCTGGGCCATCACCAAGTTCGACTGGCGCGGCAAGGCTTGGGTCATCACCCTGATCGACCTGCCGTTTTCCGTCTCGCCGGTCGTCGCTGGCCTTCTGTTCGTCCTGATGTTCGGTGCCAATTCTGCCCTCGGCGCGTGGTTGGTTGCGAACGGCTTTCCCATCGTCTTTGCCGTGCCCGGAATCGTGCTGGCGACGCTCTTCATCACCTTTCCCTTCGTCGCCCGCGAACTGATCCCGGTCATGCTCGAACAGGGGCGGGCCGAGGAGGAGGCCGCGCTGACCCTTGGCGCCTCGGGCTGGCGGACCTTTTTGACAGTGACGCTGCCAAACATCCGCTGGGCGCTGCTCTATGGCGTCCTGCTGTGCAACGCCCGCGCGATGGGTGAATTTGGCGCGGTCGCTGTCGTCTCGGGCAAGATCAGGGGCGAGACTACCACGATGCCGTTGATGATCGAGATGTTCTACAACGAGTATCTGTCGGTTGCGGCCTTCACCATGGCGGGCGTCCTGGCGCTGCTCGCCTTTGTCACCCTTACCCTCAAGACGGCCCTGGAATGGCGCTTTGCCGACCAGCTGGCCGCCACCCACCGGCATTGACGGGGATCCCATGAACATCGACATCGAAGAGATTTCCAAGGATTTTGGCGTCACGACGGCCCTGCATCCCGTGTCGCTCTCCATTCCGTCGGGCAGTCTGGTGGCGCTGCTCGGCCCCTCGGGCTCAGGCAAGACCACCCTGCTGCGTATCCTTGGGGGGCTTGAGTTTCCGAACGCGGGGCGCGTGCTGTTCGACCAGACCGACGCCACGGGTCTGAGTGTCCAGGAGCGTCGCGCGGGCTTTGTCTTTCAGTCCTACGCGCTGTTCCGGCACATGACCGTGTTCGAGAACATCGCCTATGGCCTGCGTGCCCGCCGGCGCCAGTCGCGGCCGCAACCGGCCGAGATCGCGCGGCGCGTGACAAAGCTGCTGGAGCTGATCAAGCTGCCCGAGATCGGCGGCCGCTATCCCAGCCAGCTCTCTGGCGGTCAGCGGCAACGCGTGGCCCTGGCGCGCGCCCTCGCGATCGAGCCGCGGATGCTGCTGCTGGACGAGCCCTTCGGCGCGCTCGACGCCAAGGTCCGCAAGGAGTTGCGTCAGGGTTTGCGCGACATCCATGACACTACCGGGCTGACCAGCATCTTTGTCACCCATGACCAGGAGGAGGCGATGGGGCTGGCCGATCTGGTGGTCGTCATGTCGATGGGCCGGATCGAGCAGGTGGGCAGGCCCGACGACATCCGCGCGCGTCCAAGGACGGATTTCGTGCGCGAGTTCATCTCGGCCTGACAGAGGCCACTGGCGCGCGCCCCCGCGTCAGTGGAAATCACGGCTGGGAAACAGCTTTTTCGCCTGCTCTCGCGGGTGGGCGGCGGTCGATCTGACCCGCGCTGCGGGCAGGTTGGCCTGCCCTTGCGGAGCGGCTGGCGGAGGGGGCGCCAAGGGTCGGCCCAGCAAGGATAGCAGGGCCGAGACATCCTCGACCCGTTCGGCGATCACATGCAGGATGGGGCCATTGCGTTCTATCCGGCCTGTCACCCGCACCAGGCGACCGGTGATTACCGCCTTGCGGAACTCCTCGTAAACCCTTCTCCAGACAACGATGTTTGCCGTGCCCGTGTCGTCCTCCAGCGTCAGGAAAATGACCCCGGAGGCCGTTCCCGGACGCTGGCGGGTAATGACCAGGCCGGTCAGGGTCACGCGGCCGGCCGCTTTGGTCAGGCCGATGTTCGGCAGGCTTTCGGGCAGGTTGGCGCGCAGCAACTCCATCGGATGCGCCCGCAGGGACAGTCGCAGCGAGATGTAATCCTCCAGCACCTCCTGGCCGAGCGTCATTTTCGGCAGGTGAACCTGCGGCTCGTTCTCGACCTCGGTATCGGCCCCGAACAGCGGCAGCGGCGCGGGGGCGGTCAGTGCCTTGGCGGCCCAGATCGCCTGCCGCCGGGGGATATCGAGGGGGGCAAAGGCGTCCGCTTCGGCCAGCTGTTCGAGAACGCGGGGAGGGATGCCGGCCCGGCGCCAGATGCTTTCGACATCGGGATAGCCGTTCGCCCGGGCCGCGACGATCCAATCGGCGTCCTCCTCGCGCATTCCCTTAACCTGCCGAAACCCCAGCCGTAATGCCAATGTGCCATCCGACGCGGGCTCGAGCGTGCAATCCCAATGCGAATGGTTGACGGAAACCCCGCGCACCTCGACGCCATGTTCCCTTGCATCGCGGACCAATTGCGCCGGGGCATAGAATCCCATCGGCTGGCTGTTGAGCAGGGCGCAGGTAAAGACGGCCTGGTAATGGCACTTCAGCCAGGCGGAAATATAAACCAGCCGGGCAAAGCTGGCGGCATGGCTTTCAGGAAAGCCGTACGAGCCAAAGCCCTCGATCTGGGCAAAGCAGCGCATTGCGAAATCGGCGTTATAGCCGCGCTCGAGCATGCCCGAGACAAAGCGATCGCGAAAGGATCCGATCGTGCCCATTCGCTTGAACGTGGCGAGGCTGCGACGCAGGCGGTCGGCCTCGGACGGAGTAAAGCCGGCGGCGACCACGGCGATCTGCATGGCCTGTTCCTGAAACAGCGGCACGCCATAAGTGCGACCCAGGACCTCCATCATGGCGGGGCCAAGGTCCTCGACCGTCTCAAGCCCCATGCGCCGGTTGATGAAGGGATGGACCATGCCGCCCTGGATCGGACCGGGACGGACGATCGCAACCTCGCAGACCAGATCATAAAGGGCGCGCGGCCGCATCCGGGGCAGGAAATTCAACTGCGCCCGGCTCTCGACCTGAAAGACGCCGATCGCATCGGCCCGGCACAGCATGTCATAAATCACCGGGTCTTCGGCCGGAACATTCGCAAGATTCAAATCGCGGCTGTAATGCTGGGACAAAAGCGAGAATGACTTTCGGATTGCCGTCAGCATCCCAAGACCCAGAACATCGACCTTCAGCAATCCGAGGGCATCGATATCATCCTTGTCCCATTCGATGATGGTGCGATCCTCCATCGCCGCATTCTCGATCGGGCACAACTCGTCGAGGCGACCCTGCGTTATGACAAACCCCCCGACATGCTGGGACAGATGCCGCGGAAAACCGATGATCTCGCCGATCAGGCGCACGGCCAGTTGCACGCGCCGGTCGACCTGGGACAGCCCCGCATCCCGCAACTGCCGCTCGTCCGGTGGTGAGGAGGACCAGCCCCAGATCTGCCCCGACAGCCGCGCGATGACATCCTGAGACAGGCCCATGACCTTGCCGACCTCGCGAATGGCGGCGCGGGATCGGAAATGGATCACGGTCGCCGTCAGGCCCGCGCGCTCGCGGCCATAACGGCGATAGATCCACTGGATCACCTCCTCGCGGCGCTGATGTTCGAAATCGACGTCGATATCGGGCGGCTCGCCGCGTTCCTTGGAAATGAAGCGCTCGAAAATCAGCGTGATGCTTTCTGGGGGCACCTCGGTAATGCCCAGCAGATAGCAAACCACCGAATTGGCGGCCGATCCGCGGCCTTGGCAAAGGATCCCTTCGGACCGGGCAAAGCGGACGATATCGTGCACTGTCAGGAAATAGGGCGCATAATTCATCTCGCCGATCAGGGTCAGCTCCTTTTCCACCCGTTCGACGATCCTGGGCGGTAGTCCGGCGGGATAGCGCCAGCCGAGGCCCTCATAGGTCAGCCGCTCCAACCGCTTTTGCGCGGGCTCTCCCTCCTGGTTTTCCTCGGGATACTGGTATTTCAGATCACTGAGGCGGAAGGCGCACCGATCCGCAATCTCCAGCGTGCGGTGAATTGCGGCGGGATATCTGTGAAAGATGCGCGCAATCTCTGCCCCCGATTTCAGGCGGCGCTCGCTGTTGGCCAGCCGCTGCGCGCCGATGCTGTCGATGGTCAGCCGCTCGCGCAGGCAGGTCAGAACATCCGCCAGTGGCCGGCGGTCGGCGCGATGCATCAGCACGTCGCCAACCGCGACCATTGGTAGGCCGACCGCCTCGGCCAGCCGCGCCAGATGATCGAGGCGGCGTTGGTCGCGACCATCATAGCGCGGCGCCGCGCCCAGAAAGCAGTGAGCGGGGAATGCCCTGGCAATGGCTTGCAAGGGGTCGCGTGTTGTCGTGGCATTGCCATCCAGAGGATCGGGCGGCAGGGCGATCAGGATCATTCCCGCGCCAAACTCGATCAGGTCGGCCTGTTGCAGGTGGCATTCCCCTTTGGGCGCACGCCGCTTGCCCAGCGACAACAGCCGCGTCAGGCGGGACCATGCGGGCAGATCGATGGGCAGGGCGAGCCATTCGACCGCGCTGTCCATCAGCACCAACCGGCTGCCGATGATCAATTTCGGCAGCGCCGCCTCCGGCAGCGAAGGCGCCCCGGTCTCGCCCGTGAAGTGCGGGACCGTCTGGCGGCTGGAATGATCGGTAACCCGGCGCGAGCGTATCGTCGGGCCATTCTGGGCAGCATCCTCCGTCGCCAGTGCCTCGTCCCGCAACCGGACAAGCTCCTTCAGCGCGGAATAGGCGCGCACCACCCCGGCGACCGAGTTGCGGTCGGTGATGGCGATGGCGGCAAGGCCAAGTTCTGCCGCGCGGGTCAGCAGCTCCTCCGGGTGGGAGGCCCCCGTCAGGAAGGTAAAGTTCGACGTGGTGCAAAGCTCGGCATAGGGGCGGAAGGGGGCTTGGGCGTTCATGCGAATTCCCCCTGCACATACCAGTTGGGATGGCCGGCTGTGGCATCGGCCTGAGGGGTCGCGAACAGCCACAGGCGTGGCCCCTCGTTGGTCTCGATCCGCCAGTAATCGCGCAGGCCGGACCGCCAGGCGGGATCGTCGAACCACCATTCGGGGGTGATACGCTCGGGTCCCGTCGCCCGCAGGGTGGTGAAGCCCATGCGGCGCCAACGAAAACGGTCGGGCGGCTCACCACTGACGGCCATCGCCGGCTCTGGGGGAAACAACGTGATCGGGCGGGCAGGCCCGACCCGACAAGGCGAAGGCTCCGCTGCCGCATAGGCCGCCGGGGCAAGGATAAAGCTGCGCTCGGGGATCAGGCTCTCGGCCGGCAGCAGGCGCAGGACTCGGTCAAAGCCGATCCGGTTGCCGAGCGAGGACAGCAGGTCGGCCAGGACATCCTCGGGCCCGGGCGCGGAACCGCCGCCCACCTGCTCGGGGGCAAGCCCCTCGACCAGCGGTGCGCTGAGGCGCAGGGCGTCGATGCCAAAGCCGGAATCGACCTTGTCGACGGCCTTGGTGAACAGGGCCGCGATGCGCACCGGGTCGCGCATCGGGCGGGCCAGGCCAATCTCGATCCGGGCGGTGCCGCGGTCCACGCGCCGCAACTCCAGCCGGATGCGGCGCGCGCCCATGTGGTGTGTCGCCAGCTTGGCGCAAAGCCGTTCCAGCAGGCGCTGCAGGCCCGCCATGACATCCGCCTGCAGGCCGATGGGTTCGGGCAATGTCATCCGTACCCCGAAATGCGGTGGGTCGGGCTCTGCCGCCACGGGCTCGGGCTGGTTGCCGAGCGCCTGGTCGAGACGTAGCACCAGCCCCTGCCCAAATCGCCGGGCGAGGGGCGCGCGGGGCAGGGCGGCCAGATCGGCAATTCGCAGCAGCCCAACCCGCGCCAGCGAGCCGGCGGTGTCATGATCGACCCGCAATGCCGCTATCGGCAGTGGGCCGATGCCTTGGGCCAATTGCCCGATGGCAACGATCCCGCCGCCGTGCCGGGCGAGGGCATGGGCCGCGCCGCGGGTTTCGGCAATGGCGCTGACGGCGTGCAGGCCCGCGCGATCCAGCCGGGCTTGCAGGTCATCGCGCAACTCGGCCTCGCCCCCGAACAGATGGGCGACGCCGGTGATGTCGGCCATCAACCCGTCGGCGCCGTCATTTGCGACCATCGGCGTATAACGCCCCGCCCAGCGGCGCAGGCTGGCAAGGGCCGCCGCCTCGCGCGCCAGATCCGCCGGGCGGGTGGCGAGGTCGGGGCAGATGGCGCGGGCGTCCGCCAGGGACATCCCTCGCGACAGTCCCCGCGCCGAGGCCGGCGGGTTGAGGCAGTGCAGATGGTCGGCATTGCTCGCGCGATGGGTCAGGGCAAACGGCCCCTCAAGGGGTCTTGCGCGCAGACTCGTGTCGCTCGCCAGTCTCGGAAACCATATGGAAAGCAGCCGACGAGCCATCCCAGTCCAAAACCCAGCTTCCTAATGTTCCCTTTTTGTTCTTTTTAAGGGCCCATCGATGCAGAGTCGAGTCCGCTGCCGGGCTGCGCAGCGGCTCGCACATCCAGCGAGTTTCACTGGCGTTGCTACCCGCCCCCTGGTGAATCAGGACGAGGCCGGTGGTTCCCCCGGCCTCGGCCGCCAGCTGCAGCCGCCGTCCTGCTGTCAGTGACATGGGTTTTTCCGGCTCGGCGATGACGAGGCTGACGGGGGCGGCG
Organism: Paracoccus suum; assembly: GCF_003324675.1. Classification (NCBI taxonomy): domain Bacteria; kingdom Pseudomonadati; phylum Pseudomonadota; class Alphaproteobacteria; order Rhodobacterales; family Paracoccaceae; genus Paracoccus; species Paracoccus suum. Next base: position 68,399 of record NZ_CP030918.1, on the reverse strand, counting down.
CGCAGCGCCTCCTCGGTGCACCACAAAAGGTCGATCTCGCCCGGGGGCCGCAGGATTTGCAGCCGCTCGCCGACCCCCGCGGGCAGGCCACGCAGCATCGGCATCTCGGGGACATGGGCGGGCAGGATCCAGACCAGCGGCCCCGCGTGGCGCGCCGCCTGGAATAGGGCAAAGGCCCGCCGGCCGCCGCCCTCGGCCTCGTGAACGCGCCGCGCCCGCAAGGCGAGCCGATCCGCGCCAGCAGGGTCTACTGGCATCCCCGTCATCGATTCCTTCATCGGCTGCAAACTGTCGTCTGGCCGCGATGGCCGCAAGTCACACGACCTTGCGCGCTATCCGCGGCTGCGCCGCAAGGCGGAGTGCACCCGGCTGCAAGATATGCCACCACAGCCTGACCGCCCTCACGAGCCTGACCCCATGAGCCGCCATCCCCTTCGCATGTTGCGCCGCACCGCGCAGGTTCTGGCTGCCGAGGGTGTGGCCGGCCTTGCCGACCGCATGCGCCAGCTTGGCCCCCTGCCGCCGGCGCCCGAGCCCGCGCGAATGTTGGCGGCGGCGCGTCGGCAGACGGCAGAGCGGCCGGCAGTACTGTTCCAGCCGTGGCACATCGCGCAGTACCGCGACCGGCAGGACGGGCCGCCACCAGACTGGCGCAGGGTGCGGAACATGGCAGAATGGGACAGCGTCGATCCGGTGACGCTGCGCGCCATGGACGGTCGCCGCATGTGGCCGGCGGGCGCGGAGTCCGCCGCCACCCCGCGCGTCAGCATCGTCACCCGTACCATGGGGACACGTCCGGAACTGCTGGCACAGGCCATCGCCTCGGTGCTGAACCAGACCGCTGCCGGGATCGAGCACATCATTGTGCAGGACGGCGGCGACAGCATGGCGCCCCTTTGCGGACGGGTTCAGCGCGAATACGACACGGTGCTTCGTTTTCTGGCCTTGCCGCGCAGCGGGCGCAGCGCGGCGGCCAATGCAGGTGTCGAGGCCACGAACGCGCCGCTGGTGATGTTCCTCGATGATGACGACCTGCTGCTGCCGCACCACGTCGCGACCCTTGCTCCTGCGCTGGATGCCGCGTCGGACGCCCCCGCCGCCTACAGCCTCGCCTGGGAGGTGCCGACCGACATCGCCGCAGACGGCACCGCGACCGAGATTGCTTATATCCGCCATCCCCATCAGGTGCTGCCCTTTTCTCATCGCAGACTGGCGCGGATGAACTTTCTGCCGATCCAGTCGGTGCTGTTCCGGAGCACCGCCTATGCGGCCTGCGGCGGCATGGATCCGGCGCTCGATCTGCTCGAGGATTGGGACCTGTGGCGGCGCATGGCCGGGCAGGGAGATTTTGTCCGGGTGCCGCGCGCGACCTCGATCTACCGCGTGCCGGCCGATCCCACGGCGGCGGCCCGGCGCCGCGCGGCGTTGGTGGACACGCAGCGCAGCATGACCGGGGGCGGGGAATGACACCGGACGACCGCGCATTTCTGACCCAACTGTTCGAGGCGGCCGTTGCCGCGGCAGACCCGGCGCAAATCCTGGCAGCGCATCTGCCGCCCCGGCCCAAGGGCCGCACGGTCGTGATCGGCGCCGGCAAGGGCGCGGCCCAACTGGCCGCGGCGTTCGAGGCGCTGTGGGACGGGCCGCTGGAGGGTGTCGTGGTCACGCGCCACGGTCAGGGGTGCCCGACCCGGCAGATCCGCGTGATGGAGGCGGCGCATCCGGTGCCCGACGCCGAGGGCTTGGCGGCCAGTGCCGCGCTGTTCACCGCGGTGCGCGGTCTCGGGCCGGACGATCTGGTGGTCGCGCTGATTTGCGGCGGTGGCTCGGCCCTGCTGCCCTGCCCGCCGGGCGATCTGACGCTGGAGGACGAGGCGGCGCTAGGCCGGGCGCTGCTCGCCAGCGGGGCGCCGATCTCGGTCATGAACGCGATTCGCAAGCAGGTCTCGAGAATCAAGGGCGGGCGGCTGGCGGCGGCGTGTCATCCGGCACGGGTGGTCAGCCTGATCGTGTCGGATGTGCCGGGTGATGACCCGGCGCAGGTCGCCTCCGGTCCGACGGTGCCGGACCGGTCGGACCGGGCGGCAGCGCGTGCACTGGTTGAAAGCTGGCGCATCGCCCTGCCGCCGCGCGTGGCGGAATGGCTGGCGGGCGAGGCGGAGCCGGCACCTCAGCCGGACGATCCGGTCTTTGCACGCAACGAGGTGCGGGTCATCGCCTCGGCCCGCGCCTCGCTCGAGGCGGCGTCCGCCCGGTCCGAGGCACTGGGCGTTCCCGCGGTGATCCTGTCCGACGCCATTGAGGGCGAGGCGCGCGAGGTCGGCCGTGTTCATGCCGCAATCGCACGAGAGGTTGCGTTGCGGAACCGCCCGTTCCAGCGGCCCGTCGTCATCCTGTCGGGCGGCGAGACAACCGTCACCTTGCGCGGGCCCTCCGGACGTGGCGGCCGAAATACCGAGTTCTTGCTGGCATTCGCCTTGACCGCTGACGGCTTGCCCCTGGCAGCTTTGGCTGCTGACACCGACGGCATCGATGGATCAGAGGCGAATGCCGGGGGCTTTGCCGCAGGCGATACGGCCGCGCGGTTGCGTCGCCAAGGTATCGATGGTCCAGCGTTGCTGGCCGCGCACGATGCCTATGCGGCTTTCGAAGCACTGGGGGACCTGTTCAATCCCGGACCAACGGGCACCAACGTCAACGACTTCCGCGCGATCCTGATACGGTGATGGCGCCAGTCGGGCTGGGGCTTACCCTCAGCTAGCCCAGCGCGTAGCCAGTCCCGCGCACCGTGCGCACCGGGTTGGTGCCGCCGTGGGTCATCAGCGCTTTGCGCAGGCGGCCGACATGCACGTCGATGGTGCGGGTGTCGACATAGATATCGCGGCCCCAGACCCGGTCCAGCAACTGCTCGCGCGTCCAGACGCGGCCCGGCTTTTCCATAAGGGTGGACAGCAGCCGGAACTCTGTCGGGCCAAGGTGCAGAGGCTGGCCGTCACGGAACACGCGGTGCTCGCCCGCATCGAGGATGATGTCGTCAAAGATCAGGCGCTCGCCCATGGTCGCGGGGCGGGTGCGACGCAGCTGGGTGCGCAGGCGGGCCATCAACTCGACCACCGAATAGGGCTTTACGACATAATCGTCCGCCCCGGTCTCAAGGCCGCGGACACGGTCGCCCTCGTCGCCGCGTGCCGACAGCATGACGATCGGGATCGCGCGAGTGCCGGGATCGGCCTTGATCCGGCGGCAGACCTCGATCCCCGAGACATTGGGCAGCATCCAGTCCAGCACGATCAGGTCGGGATTTTCCTCGCGCACCAGCAGCAGCGCCTCGTCGCCGTTCTCGGCCAGCACGACGCCAAAGCCCTCGGCTTCGAGGTTGTATTTCAGGACTTCACGCTGCGCGTTCTCGTCCTCGACGACCAGCACGCAGGGTTGCTGGGGGGCCATGGCTCAGTCCTCTCTCTCGGTCGTGACCGGGCGCACGACGCTGTCGGTCTTGGGCCGGGCCTCCTCGGGCATCGCGCCGGTGACCAGATAGATCACCTGCTCGGCGATCGAGGTCGCGTGATCGCCCATCCGCTCGATGTTCTTTGTGATGAAATGCAGGTGCATGCAGGCGGTGATGTTGCGCGGGTCTTCCATCATGTAGGTCAGGAAGGACCGGAACAGCGCGTTGTACATCTGGTCGACCTCGACATCGCGGGCGCGGACATCGGCCGCCAGCCCCTCGTCGCGTTGGATGAACGCGTCGAGCGCGTCCTTCAGCATCCCCTCGACCACCAGCGACATGCGCCGCAGCGCCGCACCCGAACCCTCGATCTGGGGCATGTCGATCAGGACGTGGCTGCGCTTCGCGATGTTCTTGGCGTAATCGCCCACCCGTTCCAGCGAGGCGGCGATCTTGATGACCGTCAGCGCGGTACGCAGGTCGGTCGCCTGCGGTGCGCGCAGGGCGATCAGCCGTGCGGCCTCGTGGTTGATCTGTGCTTCAAGCTCGTCGATGGCCCGGTCGCGGCGGCGCACGTCTTCGGCCAGTTCCTCGTCGCGGCGCTCCAGTGCGGTGGCGGCGTCGGTGATCGCGGCTTCGACCATGCCGCCCATCTTGACCACCAGGGCCTGCACCGTCTCCAGGTCGCGGTCAAAGGCCGATACGATATGGCGTTCGCTGTTCATGACGTTTCCCCCCCGGGCTCAGCCGATCTTGCCGCTGATGTAGGATTCGGTGCGCGGATCGCGCGGCTTGGTGAAGATCTCGTCGGTATCTCCGTATTCCACCAGGTTGCCGAGGTGAAAGAAGGCGGTCTTCTGGCTGACCCGCGCTGCCTGCTGCATCGAGTGGGTGACGATCACCACCGAGAATGTCTCGCGCAGGCGGTCGATCAGTTCCTCGACCTGGCCGGTGGCGATGGGGTCCAGCGCACTGCACGGCTCGTCCATCAGCAGCACCTCGGGCTGGGTGGCGACGGCGCGGGCGATGCACAGGCGCTGTTGCTGACCGCCCGAAAGGCCGGTTCCGCTCTCGCCCAAGCGGTCCTTGACCTCGTCCCACAGCGCGGCTCCGCGCAGGGCCTGCTCGACGATGGCGTCCGTCTCAGCTCGGTTACGGACGAGGCCGTGGATGCGCGGACCATAGGCGACGTTGTCATAGATCGACTTGGGGAAGGGGTTCGGCTTCTGGAATACCATCCCGATTCGGGCGCGCAGCTGCACCGGGTCGACGCGGCGGTCGTAGATATCCTCGCCGTCGAGGGTGATGCGGCCCTCGATCCGGGCGCTGGCGACGGTGTCGTTCATCCGGTTGATACAGCGCAGGAAGGTGGACTTGCCACAGCCCGACGGCCCGATGAACGAGGTCACGGTGCGGTCCAGAATGTCGATGTCGACATCGCGGATCGCCTGCTTGGTGCCGTACCAGACCTGAACGTTCCGTGCCTGGACCTTGATTTCCTGGGCGTCGGTGTCCAGCGCGCGCCGGGCGAGGTGGAGGTCTTCCATAGATTTCGTCTCCATCAGCATCACCACCGCCGTTCGAATTTGCGGCGCAGATAGATCGCCACCAGGTTCATGGCCAGCATGAACACCAGCAGTACAATGATCGCACCGGACGCCCGTTCAAAGAACGCAGGGTCGGCACGCCGGGTCCAGTTGTAGATCTGCACCGGCAGGGCTGCCGCCGGCTCGAACAGGCCCTCGGGCGGGGCCGAGGGGTAGTCGCGCACAAAGGCGACCATGCCGATCAGCAGCAGGGGCGCTGTCTCGCCCAGCGCATGCGCAAGGCCGATGATGGTGCCGGTCAGAACGCCCGGCATGGCCAGCGGCAAGACATGGTGGAACACGGTCTGCATCCGGCTGGCCCCAACGCCCAGCGCCGCATCGCGGATCGAGGGCGGCACCGCCTTCAGCGCGGCGCGGGTGGCGATGATGATCGTCGGCAGCGTCATCAGCGTCAGCACCAGGCCGCCGACGATGGGTGCCGACTGCGGCAGCCCGACGAAGTTGATGAACGCCGCCAGCCCGAGGATGCCGTAGACGATGGACGGCACTGCCGCGAGGTTGGCGATGTTCACCTCGATCAGGTCGGTGAACCGGTTCTTGGGCGCGAATTCCTCGAGGTAGATCGACGCCGCGACGCCGATCGGCAGCGCCAGCACCAGGACGATCAGCATCATGTAGGCGCTGCCGATGATCGCGACCCCAAGGCCCGCGGCCTCGGCCCGGTTTTCCGAGGCGTCGGGCTTGGTGATAAAGTCCCAGTTGAACCGCGTGACCAGGGCGCCGCTGGCGGCGAGGTTGCGCGCCAGCTCGACCTGCGCGACCGAGGTCTTGGCGTCGCGGGCTGCGCTTTCCTCGGTGACGCGGCCCTTGAAGATGCCGTCGATGCGCGAGGAGGTCAAGGCAAACTCGTCGATCTGGGTGCCGATCAGGTTGGGGTCGGCGAGCACCTGGGCGCGCAGGTCGGCCTGCGCTTGGTCGGAAAAGAAGGTCTTGAGGTCCTGCGGCTTCAGCCCCTCGATGGCGATGCCCTTGTCCGCGACATAGGCCGTCAGCGAGGCCTCGAGCAGCTTGCGATAGCTGGTGGTCAGCACCTTTTGCATCTCGGCGGGATCGCGGTTGCCCTTGGGATCGACCACGGCAGCGTCGATGGTGACCGGAATGCGGGCATAGGTCTGGGTAAAGGCGGGCGCACCGTCGCGGATGATGGTGAACAGCAGGAAAGCAAGCGCCGCAATGGCGGCCAGGATCGCGGCCATGCCATAGGCGCGAAACCGCGTCTCGGCCGCGTTGCGCCGGCGGGTGCGCTGGTCGGCCGTCAGCAGCGAGCGGCGCTGCGGCACGGCAGGACGGCCGGCGTCAAAGGCGGGGCGGGGTCCGGTCACATCGGTCATTCGTACTGCTCCCGGTATTTGCGGACGATGACGAGGGCGATGATGTTCAGGCTGAGGGTGATGACGAAGAGCGTCAGCCCCAGCGCAAAAGCGACGAGTGTTTCGGGGCTGGCAAAGTCGTTGTCACCGGTCAGCTGACCGACGATCTTGACGGTGATCGTGGTCATCGCCTCGAACGGGTTGCCGCTGATCTGCGCCATCGCCCCTGCGCCTAGGACTACGATCATGGTCTCGCCGATCGCACGGCTGGCGGCCAGCAGCACCGCGCCGACGATCCCGGGCAGGGCTGCGGGCATGACGACCTTGCGGATCGTCTCGGACCGGGTCGAGCCGAGGCCGAGGCTGCCGTCGCGCAGCGATTGCGGCACGGCGCTGATGATGTCATCGGAGAGCGAGCTGACGAACGGGATCAGCATGACCCCCATCACCAGGCCCGCGGTCAGCACCGAGCTGCCGCTGTCGCCGGCGCCCAGCGGCCGGGCGATCCAGTCGCGCAGCAACGGGCCGACGATGGTCAGCGCGAAGAGGCCATAGACGATGGTCGGGATGCCGGCGAGGATCTCGATCATCGGCTTGACCCAGGTGCGCAGGCGGTTGCTGGCGTATTCCGACAGGTAGATCGCGCCGAAAAGACCGATCGGCACCGCGACCAGCAGTGCGATCAGCGAGATGTAGAGCGTGCCCCAGAGCAGCGGCAGCATGCCCAGCTTGGAGCCGCCGCCAAAGCTGGGTGTCCATTCGGTGCCGAACAGGAAGTCTTGCCAGGGATAGATGCGGAAGAAGTGGGCCGATTCGAAGACTAGCGACAGCACGATGCCGATGGTGGTCGCGATGGCGATGAGCGAGCACAGGATCAGCGCGCCGCGGACCGCGCCCTCGACCACGTTGCGGGCGCGATATTGCGGATTGGTGCGCGACAGCGAGAGTGCAAGGCCGCCTGCAGCCAGTGCCAGCGCCAGCGCGGCCAGAACCCCGCGCGCCTTGGCGTTGGTCGCGCGCAGGCTCTTGGCTGCGTCCATGACCGGCGCGGGCGCCAGCGTCGCAAAGCCGGCGTCCTTCATGCGGTTCAGGGTCGGCGTGTCCTCGGGGGTCAGGGCCCGGGCCTCGGTCTCGGTAATGGCGTGGGCGCGTACGGCGCGGCTGATGGTCCCGGCGGCGCGCTGGACGTCGCCGACCATGGTCGGCGAGGCCTCGCGTTCGGCCGTGGGGATGTGGCTGGCGAGGACGGCGTTCACCACCAGCGGCTGGGCCAGCGCCCAGAAGATCATGACCGCCAGCGCGGGGACCACGGTGAACAGCGCGACGTTCCAGCCGTAATAGATCGGACGCGAATGCAGGATGCGCGAATCGCCGCCGGCGCTGGCCACGGCGCGGCGCCGGCCCAGAACATAGCCAAGGCAGCCGAGCGCAAGGACGACAAGAACGCTCCAGGACATGGACATGAGGTTCACTTCAGGAGAGGGGGCATGGCGGCAGTCGGGCGAAGAGGTCCGGGCGGGGTCAGGGCGGCCCCGCCCGGTGGGGCATTACTTCATGGTCACTTCGTCAGCCACGGCCTTTTGCGTGTCGGCCAGCTTGGGGTCCGGAACCAGGCCGTAGTCGGCCAGCGGGCCGCCCGGGCCAGCCATTTCATCCGAGACGAAGAATTCGGCGTATTCCTTGATGCCCGGAATGACACCGATGTGCTGCTTCTTGACGTAGAAGAACAACGGGCGCGAGACCGGGTACTCGCCCGAGGCGATGGTCTCGGTCGAGGGCACGACGCCGTTCATCGTCGCGACTTTGAGCTTGTCGGTGTTGTTCTCGTAGAACGACAGTCCGAACACGCCAACCGCTTGCTTGCTGCTGGCGAGGCGGGCGAGGGTCTCGGTGTAGTCGCCGTCGATGTCGACCGACTTCCCGTCGGTGCGGATGGCCTTGCAGGCCTCTTCGGCTTTCTTCTCGTCGCCGCCATTGGCCGCGGCGAGCGCCTCCATCGCGCCGGCTTCCTTGCAGCCCTCGATCAGGACCTTTTCCTCGAACACTTCGCGGGTGCCGTGCTTGGTGCCGGGGATGAAGGCCAGAATCGGCTGGTCGGGCAGCTCGGCGTTGACGTCTTTCCAGCTGGCCGAGGCGTTCGGGGCCAGCTTGCCGTCGGCGACGACGTCCTTGCCCAGCGCCAGGAACACGTCCTTGGGGGTCAGCTTGAAATCGCCGCTGGAGGTGTCGGTCGCAAAGACGATCCCGTCATAGCCGATCCGGACTTCCATGATGTCGGTCACGCCGTTCTTGGCGCAGGTTTCACGCTCGGCGTCCTTGATGGCGCGCGAGGCGTTCGCGATGTCGAGGGTGTTCTCGCCCACGCCTTCGCAGAACTGTTTCAGACCGGCGCCGGAGCCGCCGCCCTGGACGACCGGCGCTTTGAAATCGGTCATGTTTTCGGCGAACGCCTCGGCCACGATGGTGGCATAGGGCAGCACGGTGGACGAGCCCGCGACCTGGACCTGGTCGCGCGCGGCGGCCGGCAGCGCGGTCGCGGCGATCACGGCAAGGGCGGATACGGCAAAATTGAAGGACTGCATCGGCAACGACTCCTCGTGGCAGCTTCGGGCTTAGTTCAGCCTCGGGTGCAGCAGTTAGTGACAGCGTGAGTCAGATTGATGTCATGAATGTGACGTTTGCATGACAAGCAGCGGCACTCCGCCGGTCAGTTCAGCCGCCATATCGCCAGGTTCAGTAGCGTGGCGTAGCCGACCCACAGCAGCAGCGGCAGCAGCGCCGCCCCGGCAATCGGGTCGATGCGGCGAAAGCGGGTGTTGGTCAGCGCGATCAGTGCCAGTTGCGGGATGATGTTCACCAATCCCAGCGCTGGGCTATGCGCGGCAAAGAACATCCAAGACCAGGCGGCATTGACCGCCAGGGTCACAAGGAACAACCCCAAGGCGCGCCAGCGCTGCGCCTCGTCCGCGGGCGCGCGCAGGATGCGCCAGACCGCAAATGCCATCAGCAGGTAGATCGTCGTCCAGACCGGCGCAAAGACCCAGTTCGGCGGGTTGAAAGTAGGTTTGGCCAGCCCGGCATACCATGTGCCGATGTTGGGGTAGGTCGCCAGTTGCCCCAGCAGCGAGGCGAACAGCACCGGTCCCACCGCGATCAGAGCGCGTTTCCACCAGGCGAGCGCGGGCAGCAGGGTCGAGGTGCCGGGCATGGGAATCTCTTTCTTCTATGGCCCTAAGGCAGGATGGACAGCCACGCCCAGGCCGTCAGCACCGCCGCCAGTGTCGCGATCAGCACGGTCGAGGCGGCGACCCGCTGGGCACTGCCATACATTGCGGCGAACAGATAGGCGTTCACGCCCGGCGGCATGGCCGCGGTGACCACCGCCGAGCGCATGGCCGGCGCGTCCAGCCCGAAGGTCCGGCCGAGGCCATAGGTCACCGCCGGGTGCAGCACCAGAACGCACAGGCAGCACATCGCAATGGCGCCCGCGTCCCCGGCCGGGCGATAGCGCACCAGTACCCCCCCGAGGCCGAACAGCGCCGCCGGAATGGCCGCTCGCGCCATCATCGCGGCCGCGTCCCAGACGCCCTGCGGCAGGACCAGCCCAGCCTGGATCAGCAGGTTCACCGCCAGCCCGGCGATGATGCCCATCACCAGCGGCGTGCGCAGCACCCCGCTGAGCGCGCGCCACGCGACGCGGCTGACCGACAGGCGCATGCCGCGGGCGCGCGTGAATTCCATGAAGGTGATACCGAAAGTGTACATCAGCGGCGAGTGGATGGCGATGATGGCATAGTTGCCTGCCAGCGAATCGGGGCCGTAGGCACGCTCGGTCAGGGGCAGGCCCAGCAGCAGCGAATTCGAGAACAGGCAGATAAAGCCGATGGCGACGCAATCCTCGGGGCTGCGGCGAAAGAGCCAGCGGCCCCCGGCCCAGCCGGCGAAAAAGCTGACGAAGGCGCCGGCGTAGAACGCGGCCAGCAGCGCCAGATCGAAACCATGGCCGATGTCCAGCCTAGCCATCGACTGAAATACCAGCACCGGCAGGGCAAAGTTCTGGGCAAAGCGCATGACCGCATCGACCGCGTCCGCGCCCATCCACCCGCGCCAGGCCACCAGGTAGCCAAAGCCCAGCACCAGAAAGACCGGCAGGACGACGGAAAAGAGGCCGGCCATCAGCCCGCGACCTCGATGACCATGCCATCATGGGCCGGGATGACGTTGGCCGGCGTCTCCGCCAGCAGGCGGTCGTAATCGAGGTCGATGTGCATGTTGGTCAGCACCCCGCGCTCGGCCCGCGACCGCGCAATCCATTCCAGTGCGAGGTCGAGGTTCGCGTGGCTTGGGTGCGGGGTGTAGCGCAGGGCGTCGCAGACAAAGACCTCGGCCCCGTCGATCAGCGGCCATGCTTCATCGGGGATTTCCAGCACATCGGGCAGATAGACCAGCCCACGCGGGTCATCGCCGGTGACGCGAAAGCCGAGCGCCGCAATATCACCATGGCTGACACTGAAGGACGCAAAGGTCAGATCGCCACCCCCGCCGGTAATGGTGACCGGCCCGTCGATCAGGTTCAGCCGCGCCACCGGGGGATAGGACGAGCCGGGGGGTGTTTCAAAGATATAGCCAAAGCGCCGGGTCAGCACCGCGGCGGTGTGCGTGTCGGCCCAGCCCTCGATCAGGGCGCGGGCGTTCAGCGCCAACTGGCGCAGATCGTCGATACCGTGGATGTGGTCGGCATGGGGATGCGTCCACAGGACGGCATCGATCTGCGAGACATCGGCATCCAGCATCTGCGCGACGAAATCGGGGCCGGTGTCGATCAGCACCGTGGTCGTGCCTTCGGGCGTCGGGCGTTCGAGCAGCAGCGCACAGCGGCGGCGGCGGTTCCGGGGGTTGGACGGATCGCATGCGCCCCAGTGGCCGCCGATCCGCGGCACCCCGCCCGACGATCCGCAGCCGAGGATCGTCGCCCGGATCATGCTGCCTTCCAGAACAGCCGGTCGAAATTGGCCGAGGTTGCGGCCGCGAAGGCCGGGTAATCGAGGTCCCACAGCCGCGCCACCCACTGCGCCGTCAGCGCGGCATAGGCAGGCTCGTTCCGCCGCCCGCGATGCGGCGGCGGGGCGAGGTAGGGGGCGTCGGTCTCCACCAGGATGCGGTCGAGCGGCGCCGCGGCAAAAATCTCGCGCAACTCCTCGGACCGGGGAAAAGCGGCGATGCCGGAGGCCGAAAGGTAGAACCCAAGGTCCAGCGCCGTTCGTGCCAGCCGGGGGCCGCTGGAAAAGCAATGCATGACGCAGCTGTAGGCCCCCGCGGCATGTTCCTCTGCCAGAATGCGGGCCATGTCGTCATCGGCGTCGCGGGCATGGATGATCAGCGGCAGGCGGGTGCGGCGCGCCGCCTCGATATGCAGGCGCAGGCTTTCCTGCTGCACGTCCGCGCTTTCGGCAGTGTAGTGATAATCAAGGCCGGTCTCGCCGATGCCGACAAACTTGGGATGGTCGGCCAGCGCGGTCAGCGCCTCGACTGTGGCCATCGGCTCTTCCGCGACCTGCATCGGGTGGGTGCCGGCGGCGTAGAACACGCCCTCATGCGCTTCGGCGATGGCGCGCACGGAAGGCTCGCTGCCAAGGCGGGTGCAGATGGTTACCATGCGGGTGACGCCAGCGGCGCGGGCCCGGGCGATCAGTCCCGGCAACTCGCCCTGAAAATCCGGAAAATCGAGGTGGCAATGGCTGTCCACCAGCGCCGGCAACGGCGTCTTTGGCGAGGTCATGCGGGGCCTTGCAATCCATGCGCGGCAGGAAGCTGCGCGAGCGTGGTCAGCATATCCATGACCAGCGCCGCAGGGTCAAGATTGACCGCCCGGCCGGCGCGGGCGCGGGCCGAAAGCTGCGCCTGCGCCGCGGCCCAGCCGCGCGCGGCGGCGGGGTCGGGCGCGAGGCGCGCGAGCAACTCGCCCTCGCCGCGTGCCGCCTCCGGCAGCGGCGGCCCGAGCAACCCGGCGCGTGCGGTGCGCGACAGGAACAGGTCGAGCAGCGTGACCACCAGATCGAACGGGTCGCCCTCGGCACCCGCGCGGCCGCCGGCGCGCTCGGCTAGGCGCGCGGCGGCGGGGCGGTCCATCCGCGGCAGGCTGGCCATGACGTCGACGACCTGCTGGTAGACCTCCAGCCCGTCCTGCCCGGTGAGCCGCATCGCCTCGCCAGCGCTGCCAGCCGACAGCGCCGCCAGTTGCAGAGGATCGCCGGGGGCATCCAAGCCGCCCAGCACCTCCGCCATGTCGCCCGGCTCCAGCGGGGCGAGCCGCAGCGTCCGGCAGCGCGAGCGGATGGTCGGCAGCAGCCGCGCCGGCTGATGCGCGATCAGAAAGATCACGGCATCGCGCGGCGGCTCCTCCAGCATCTTCAGCAGGGCGTTGGCGGCGGCGGTGTTCATCTCGTCTGCGGCGTCCACGATCGCGACGCGCCGTCCGCCGCCGGCGGCACTCATGTGGAAAAAGCCGAGCAGGCGCCGCACTTCGTCGACCGTGATCTCGGCCTTCAGGCGGCCGGCCTTGTCGTCCCATGGACGCCGCACCAACTGCAGGCTCGGCTCGGACAGCGCGGCAATACGGCGCGCGGCTGGATCGTCCGGCGCGACTGTCAGATCAGCCGAGGGCTGGCCGGCAAGCAGCCAGCGCGCGGCCGACCAGGCCAGGGTCGCCTTGCCGACCCCGCGCGGCCCGGTCAGCATCCAGGCGTGGTGCAGCCGCCCGCTGCGCGCCGCCTCGGTGAACTCGGTGATGGCGACGTCATGGCCGATGACCCGGGCCGCCTCGCGCGGATGCGGCGCGCCGGGGACGCGGTCCGGTTCGGGCGGCGGCTCGTCGGTCTGGGGGGCTCGCGCCATATCAGAGCGCCGCGCGGACGCGCGCGGCGACGGTAGCCGGTTCGCCCGCACCGTCGATCAGGCGGATGCGGTCCGGGTATCGGGCGGCCAGGTCGTGAAACCCCTGGCGCAGCCGCTGCTGGAACGAGAGGCCGAGGCCCTCGAAGCGGTTTTCATCGGCGGCGTGAGTCTGCGCGGCGGCGGCAGCGGCGACAGCCAGCGGCGCATCGCCGGCAATCGCCGCCTGCGCTGCCAGCCCCGCCGCTGCGGCAGCGGCGCGCAGGCCTGTCCTGCCCAGAGACAGGGCTGGATCGAGATCGATCACGAAGGTTCGGTCGGGTTCGATGCCGATCATCAGCTCATGCAGCCCATCAACGACTTCGGCCGGCAGATTTCCCGAGAGTCCCTGATATACCCGCGTGGAATCGACAAAGCGGTCGCTGATCACGACATGGCCCGCCTGCAGCGCGGGTACGATGGTGCGCTCCAGGTGATCGCGCCGCGCGGCGTTGAATAACAACAGGTCGGTGTGGGGCGACCAGCGATCGCCGCGGCCCGCGACCAGCAACTGGCGGATTTCCTCGGCCCCGGGCGAGCCGCCCGGCTCGCGCGTGAGGGTAACCTCACGGCCCTCGCCGCGCAGGGTATCAGCCAGCACGCGGGCCTGGGTCGACTTGCCGCAGCCGTCAATGCCCTCGAAGCTGATGAAAAAGCCGCCCGGCGGGGTGCGGCGCGGCAGGCTCAACTGCCTTGCGCCGTCTGCCACGCGCGCAGCCCCAGCCGGGTCGCCGCGGCCTGCATGCGGCCCATGAAGCCCGCCTCGGCCACGTCCGTCGCGGCCAGCAGGGGGGTGCGCGATTCCGGACCACCGGGAATGGTGACGATCAGCTCGCCAATCTTCTGGCCGGCCGCCAACGGCGCCTGCAGCGGACCATCATAGACCGCCTCGGCCTTGATCGTCCCTTCGGAGCCTGCGGGGATCAGCACGCGCACGCCCTCGGCCGTGGTCAGGGCCACCTTGCCGGGCTTCCCCAGCCAGACCGGCGCCTGGGTGACCGCCTCGCCCTTGGGCACGACCGTCTGCATGGAAAACTCGCGGAACGCCCAGTTGACGATCCGTTCGGATTCCTCGGCGCGCGCCTTTTCCGAGGCGAGGCCGTTCAGCACAAAGATCACCCGCCGACCTTCCTGCACCGCGCTTCCGACGAGGCCATAACCGGCCTCCTGCGTGTGACCGGTCTTGAGGCCGTCGGCCCCGATCCCAAGCTTCAGCAAGGGGTTGCGGTTGAAGCGGTTAGAGGGCGCACGGTTGTCATAGGCGTATTCGGCGATCCCGAAATTCTTGTAGAGCTCGGGGAAATCATTCACCAGATGCGCCGCGACGATGCCCAGGTCATGCGCCGACATGCGGTGCTCGGGGTCAGGCCAGCCGGAGGCGTTGGCAAAATGCGAGGCGGTCAGGCCCAGCTTCGCGGCCTGCTCGTTCATGCGCCGGGCAAAGGCGGCCTCGGTCCCGGCCAACCCTTCGGCGACCACGACGCAGGCATCGTTGCCCGACAGGACGATGATGCCCTTGATTAGCTCGGCGACGGTCGGGCGGTCCTGCTCGTCCAGGAACATGGTGGAGCCCTTCATCTGCCGGGCCTTGGTCGAGACCGGCAGCTGCGTGTCCATCTGCACCCGGCCGTCCTTCAGCGCTTGAAACAGCATGTAGACGGTCATCAGCTTGGACATCGACGCCGGCGGCAGCGACTCGTCGGCGTTCTTTTCCATCAGCACGGTACCCGTCGCGACATCATAGACCCAGGCCGCGCGGGCGGTCGTGTCAAAGGCCGCCGCTGCGCCGGACATGGCGATCATCGCGGCGAGCGGGGCGAGCAGACGCTGGATCAGGCGCATGGGAATAGGGTCCTTGCCGGTTCGCGGCAGGAATACACCAAACCGTCCGGCGCGCGCAACGCGATGGCCGGCCCAGATGGTTCCGCGCCGACGGACCGATCAGACCGCCCCGGCCACCACGACCTCGGTGCCCCAGGTCCGGCATCGCTCGGTCAGCGGGGCGGGCAGGGCGCGGTCGGTCACCACCAGGTCGAGGTCCGCCAGCGAAGCGATGCGCATCGGCGCGCGGCGCTGGAGCTTGCTGTGATCCGCCACCAGGACCGCACGGCGCGCCTGGCGCAGGATGGCCTGGCTGACCCGGACTTCAGCCATGTCGAAATCCAGCAGATCGCCATCATCGTCCAGTGCCGAGGTGCCGATGATGGCGCAATCGACCTTGAAGCGACCCATGAAATCGCTGGTTAGATCACCCACAAGCCCGCCGTCGCTCCGCCGTAGCGTCCCGCCCGAGACGATCACCTCGCAGGTCTCGTTCGGGGCCAAAATATTGGCGACATTCATGTTGTTGGTGATCACGGTCAGGTTGCGATGCTGCGTCAGGGCGCGGGCCACCGCCTCGGTCGTGGTGCCGAGGTTCACGATCAGCGAGGTGTTGTCGGCGATCAGGGCGGCGCAGGCGGCGCCGATCGCAGCCTTCGCCTCGGCCGCGGTCTGGCGACGCTCGTCATAGCCGATGTTCAGCGCGCCGCCGCGCAGAACCGCGCCTCCATGCACCCGGTCCAGCATCCCGGCGTCGGCCAACTCGCCCAGATCGCGGCGGATGGTCTGCAAGGTAACGTCAAAGCGGACCGCAAGCTCTTCCACGGCGACCCGCCCGGTCGAGCGGATCAGTTCGAGAATCTGCACCTGTCGAAGGCTGAAGTTCATGCCGGCATGTGGAAAGACGATCCCGCCGCCTGTCAACCGAACATTTACGCGTGGTAAACGAAGATCTCCTTTGACAAAGCGCGCGCAAGGCGCTTCGCTCTGCACAGATTTGTGAAGATGGCGGGGCACCGTGCGGGAGGCAGCAGAGACCACCGACCTGTTCGTTATCGGCGGCGGCATAAACGGCTGCGGCATCGCGCGCGACGCCGCCGGCAGGGGCCTCAGCGTGAGACTGGCTGAGCAGAGCGACCTGGCGGGCGCGACAAGCAGCGCGTCGACCAAGCTGTTCCACGGCGGTCTGCGCTACCTCGAATTTCTCGAACTGCGACTGGTGCGCGAGGCATTGCGCGAGCGCGAGGTGCTGCTGCGCGCCATGCCGCACATTGCCCGACCGATGCGCTTTGTGCTGCCTCTGGATCCGCAGATGCGGTTCGAGAGCCAGACCCCGGTCTCGCGCATCATGCAGACCATCATGCCCTGGCAACGCGGTCACCGTCCGAACCTGATGATCCGCGCGGGGCTGTTTCTCTACGACAATCTCGGCGCGCGGACGATCCTGCGGGGGACGACCAGCTACGCCCTGCCCGGCACGCCCGAGGGGGCGCCGCTGCAGGGCCGGCTGCGCTGGGCTTATGAATACAGCGATTGCTGGGTCGATGACGCCCGGTTGGTGGTGCTGAACGCCCGCGACGCCGCCGCGCGCGGAGCTGACATCATGACCCGCGCCCGCGTCACCAGGGCCGTGCGCGAGGGCGATCTATGGCGCATCCGCCTTGCCGACGGGCGCAGCTTTACAGCGCGGATGCTGGTCAACGCCGCTGGTCCCTGGGTCGGCGACGTGATCCACGACATCGCCGATCTGCCCTCGACCGAGAATGTGCGGCTGGTGCGCGGCAGCCATATCGTCACGCGCCGCCTGTTCGATCACGACAAGGCCTATTTCTTCCAAGGCGCCGACGGGCGGATCATCTTTGCGATCCCCTATGAAGGGGATTTCACGCTTGTCGGCACCACCGATGTCGATCACCACGCTGCCCCGTCGGATGTTTACTGCACCGAGGCCGAGCGTGACTACCTGCTGTCCTTCGCCTCGAACTATTTCCGCCGGCCGCTGAGCGCAGCGGACGTGGTACGAACTTTCGCGGGTGTCCGGCCGCTTTACGATGACGGGGCGAAATCGGCGACCGCCGCGACGCGCGATTACACGCTGTCGGTGGATGAAGCCGGGGCGCCCTGCCTGAATGTGTTCGGCGGCAAGATCACTACCTATCGCCGGCTGGCGGAATCGGCGATGGCCAAGCTGGCGCCGCATTTGCCGGGGCTAGCGGGCGACTGGACCGCCAACGCGCCGCTGCCGGGCGGCGACTTTCCGGTGGACGGCGTGCCGGCGCAGGTCGAGGCGCTGCGCGCCGCTTATCCATTCCTGACGGGCGGCTGGGCCCTGCGCCTCGTGCGCGCCTATGGCACCGAGGCAGCAGCGATGCTGGACGGAGCGAAAACCCCCGCCGACCTCGGCCGCGATTTCGGCGCCACCCTGACCGAGGCCGAGTTGCGCTGGATGATGAGCCGCGAATGGGCCCGCACCGCCGAAGACGCGGTGTGGCGCCGCTCGAAGCTGGGTCTGCGGCTGAGCGAGGCGCAGATCGCCGCCATCGACGACTACATGGCCGAAGCGAGGGTCGCGGCATGACCCTGGACCTGCAAGGTGTCAGCAAGGTAGTCGGCGGCGAGACCTGGATTCATCCCACCGACCTGTCGCTTGCCGCGGGCAGCATGAACGTCCTGCTTGGCCCGACGCTGGCGGGCAAGACGACGCTGATGCGGCTGATGGCGGGCCTTGATGTGCCCAGCGCCGGGCGCGTCCTGTGGAACGGCGCTGACGTGACCGGCCAGCGGGTGCAGGAGCGCAAGGTGGCGATGGTCTACCAGCAGTTCATCAACTACCCCTCGATGAGCGTTTACGACAACATCGCGTCGCCCCTGCAGGTGCAGGGCGTGCCCCGCGCCGAGATCGATGCCCGCGTACGCCGCACGGCCGAAATGATGCGCCTGACGCCCATGCTGCAGCGCCGCCCGCTGGAGTTGTCGGGCGGCCAGCAGCAGCGCACCGCGCTGGCCCGCGCGCTGGTCAAGGGCGCCGGCCTTGTCCTGCTGGACGAGCCGCTGGCCAACCTCGATTACAAGCTGCGCGAAGAATTGCGGGCCGAGATCCCGCGCATCTTCGAAGAATCGGGGGCGATCTTCGTCTATGCCACGACCGAGCCGGAGGAGGCGCTGCTGCTGGGTGGCAACACCGCGACCCTCTGGGAGGGGCGCGTGACCCAGTTCGGTCCCACGCCGCAGGTCTATCGCCAGCCAGGCGATGCCATCACGGCGCGCGTCTTTTCCGACCCGCCGATGAACTTCGCGCAGGTCCAGGTCGCGGCGGGGCAGGCGCATCTGGACAATCAGGTCTGGCCGGTCCCCGGGCTGGCCGACGGCAACTACCGCGCCGGCTTTCGCCCCGCGCATCTGTCGCTGGGCGCGCGGCCGGGCGCGCTGGCCTTTGCCGCCCGGGCGGAGGCGCGCGAAGTCACGGGGGCCGAAACCTTCGTGCACATGACCCATGATCCCGACAGCGCCACGCCCGATCACTGGATCGCGCTGGTCGAGGGCGTGCGCCAGGCCGAGCCGGGGACGGCGCTGACCGTCTCGCTCGACCCGGCCCATGTGTATCTCTTCGGCGAAAACGGCGCCCTCGCCCGTCCGGCCCCCTATGCGGAGGCGGCGTAAGGGATGGCCCGCATCACCCTCGACAACCTCGCCCACAGCTACCTCGCCCACCCGCAATCCGAGGCGGATTTCGCGCTGAAGCCCGCGACGATGACCTGGCGCGATGGCGGCGCGTATGCGCTGCTCGGCTCGTCCGGCTGCGGCAAGACCACGCTGCTGAACATCATCTCGGGCCTCGTGCGCCCGTCACAGGGTCGCGTTCTGTTCGGCGAGCGTGATGTGACCACCCTGCCCACCGCCGCCCGCAACATCGCCCAGGTGTTCCAGTTTCCGGTCGTCTACGACACCATGTCCGTGCGCGATAACCTGGCATTTCCGCTGAAGAATCGCGGTCTTCCCGCCGCCCAGATCGCCGAGCGTGTCGGCGCCATCGCCCGCATGATCGGGATGGAGGGTGAATTGGACCGGCGCGCCCGCGGCCTGACGGCGGACGCCAAGCAAAAGATCAGCCTCGGGCGGGGAATGGTGCGCAAGGACGTGAATGCGATCCTCTTTGACGAGCCGCTGACAGTCATCGACCCGCACATGAAATGGGAATTGCGCAGCCAGCTCAAGGCGCTGCACCGCGAGTTCGGGCACACGATGATCTATGTGACCCACGATCAGACCGAGGCGTTGACCTTTGCCGACGAGGTGGTCGTCATGTCCGAGGGGCGCGTGGTGCAATCCGGCACCCCGCAATCGCTGTTCGACCGGCCGGCGCATACCTTTGTCGGCTATTTCATCGGCACGCCCGGCATGAACCTGCTGCCCGCGCAACTGGATGGCGCGACGGCGCTGGTCGAGGGCCAGCCGGTCACGCTGGCCGGGGCTTACGCCCCCGTGACGGGCCGCGTCCAGATCGGTATCCGACCCGACGCCGTGCGCCTGTCGGCGGGCGGCGCGGGGCTGCCGTTCCAGCTTGCGCGGGTCGAGGACGTCGGCCGCCACCGCATCCTGCGCGGAACAGTGGTCGGACACCCGTTCAACGTTACCGTCCCCGAGGGCGTCGCGATCCCCGCAGGTGCCGACCGGGTCACCTTTGATCCAGCGCGCATCGGCGTCTTTGTCGATGACTGGCGGGTCGAGCCGCTGGGCCATGAACAGGGCAGGGCTGCATGATGGACAAGCCGCTGAACAACCGCGCCTGGTTTCTGGTCCTGCCGGTCCTGCTGCTGGTGGCGTTTTCCGCCGTGATTCCGCTGATGACTGTCGTCAATTATTCGGTGCAGGACACCTTTGGTAACAATCAGTTCTTCTGGAACGGCATCGGCTGGTTCCAGGAGGTGCTGGCCAGCGATCGCATCCGCGCGGCCCTGGGCCGGCAATTGCTGTTTTCCGGGATCATCCTGCTGATCGAGATCCCGCTCGGCATCTTTGTCGCGCTGAATATGCCCAAGCGCGGGTTCTGGGCCTCGCTGGTGCTGGTGCTGATGTCGCTGCCTCTGCTGATCCCCTGGAACGTGGTCGGGACCATCTGGCAGGTGTTCGGCCGCGTCGACATCGGGCTGCTGGGCCAGACGCTCGCGGCGCTGGGGATCGACTACAATTACGTCAACGACCCGATCGATGCTTGGGTGACGATCATCGTCATGGACGTCTGGCACTGGACCAGCCTCGTCGCGCTGCTCTGCTATGCGGGCCTGCAATCCATTCCCGACGCATATTACCAGGCCGCCAAGATCGACCAGGCCAGCCGCTGGGCGGTGTTTCGTTATATCGAACTGCCGAAGATGTCGGGCGTGCTGCTGATCGCGGTGCTGCTGCGGTTCATGGACAGCTTCATGATCTATACCGAGCCCTTCGTGCTGACTGGCGGCGGCCCGGGCAACGCCACCACCTTCCTGTCCATCGACTTGGTCAAGACCGCCATCGGCCAGTTCGACCTCGGGCCTGCCGCCGCGTTCAGCCTGATCTATTTCCTCGTTATCCTGCTGATTTCATGGGTGTTCTACACCGTCATGACAGCCCAGCGGGAGGTGCTGTGATGGCCAGCATGCGCGAGGGCAGGGGCACCGGCTCGGCGGCCGTAATGACCCTCTACCTGCTGTTCCTGATGATTCCGATCTACTGGCTCGTGAACATGAGCCTCAAGACCAATGCCGAGATCACGGGTGCCTTCAGCCTCTACCCGCACAACCTGACATTCGCCAACTACCGCACGATCCTGACCGATCCGTCCTGGTACATGGGCTATGTCAACAGCCTGACCTATGTGCTGATGAACATGGTCATTTCCATCGCCGTGGCGCTGCCGGCGGCCTATGCCTTCAGCCGCTATCGATTCATGGGCGACAAGCACCTGTTCTTTTGGCTGCTTTCGAACCGGATGGCGCCGCCGGCGGTGTTCGCATTGCCGTTCTTTCAGCTCTATTCCGCGGTCGGGCTGTTTGACACCCATATCGCGGTCGCGCTGGCGCATTGCCTCTTCAACGTGCCGCTGGCCGTCTGGATCCTCGAGGGCTTCATGTCGGGGGTGCCGCGCGAAATCGACGAGACCGCCTATATCGACGGCTACAGCTTTCCGCGGTTCTTCGTGCGAATCTTCATGCCGCTGATCGCCAGCGGCATCGGCGTCGCGGCCTTCTTTTGCTTCATGTTCAGCTGGGTCGAGCTGCTGTTGTCGCGCACGCTGACCAGCGTCAACGCCAAGCCCATTGCGGCGACGATGACGCGCACCGTCTCGGCTTCGGGGCTCGACTGGGGGGTGCTGGCCGCCGCGGGCGTGCTGACCATCCTGCCGGGCGCCTTGGTCATCTGGTTCGTGCGAAACTACATCGCCAAGGGCTTTGCCCTGGGGAGGGTGTGATGCAGCGCAGCGTCAACGCGGGCTTTGCCCTTGTCGGCCTGGGAATGCTGGCAGTCCTCGGCTGGCTGGTCACGCTGGTGCCGGTGGCAGATGGTGCGCGGGACTGGTTCGGCGCGCTCAATCCGGGCGGCTGGATGGCCTGGACCTTTCCGACCGCGTTTTTCTACTGGGTCATTGCCGGGCTGCTGTTGCTCTTTACCTGGCTTGCCATCCGCTATCCCGAAACGCCCCGGCGCGGCATCCTGGGGATCGCCACGACCCGCGGCGACCGGCTGTTCATCAGCCTGCTCGGTTCGGCCTTCATCAACCTCGCCTGGGTCGGCTTCGGGGGAAGCCCGGACTGGGGCGGTTTGGTGATCGCCTTTCTCTACGCCCTAGCGGTGTTTCGCTGGGTGTGACGTGACCGCCGGACCAACCGGCGACTTTGGGGAGGGGAATACCGTGAAACTTTACCTGACGACGGCCATCGCGCTTGCGCTGATGGCGACCGGCGCACAGGCCGGCATGGAGGAGGCGAAGGCCTTCCTCGACAAGGAGATCGGCCCGCTGTCGACCCTCGACCGCGCCGCCCAGGAAGCCGAGATGCAATGGTTCATCGATGCCGCCAAACCCTTTGCCGGCATGCAGATCAACGTCGTCTCGGAAACGATCACCACCCACGAATACGAATCCAAGGTGCTGGCCCCGGCCTTCACGGCCATCACCGGGATCAAGCTGACCCATGACCTGATCGGCGAAGGCGATGTGGTCGAAAAGCTGCAAACGCAGATGCAGTCGGGCGAAAACGTCTACGACGCCTATGTCAACGACAGCGACCTGATCGGCACCCACTGGCGCTACAAGCAGGCGCGCAGCCTGACCGAATGGATGGCCGGTGCCGGCAAGGACGTGACCAACCCCAACCTCGACGTGGACGATTTCATCGGCAAGTCGTTCACCACCGCGCCCGATGGGCAGATGTACCAACTGCCCGACCAGCAGTTCGCGAACCTCTACTGGTTCCGCTATGACTGGTTCAACGACGAGAAGAACAAGGCCGATTTCAAGGCCAAGTACGGCTATGACCTCGGCGTTCCGGTCAACTGGTCGGCATACGAGGACATCGCCGAGTTCTTCACCGGCCGCGAGATCGACGGCAAGAAGGTCTATGGCCATATGGACTATGGCAAGAAGGACCCCTCGCTCGGCTGGCGCTTCACCGATGCGTGGCTGTCGATGGCGGGGAACGGCGACAAGGGCATCCCGAACGGTTTGCCGGTCGACGAATGGGGCATCCGCGTGGACGAGAGCAGCCGCCCGGTGGGCAGCTGCGTGGCGCGCGGCGGTGACACCAACGGCCCGGCCTCGGTCTATGCGATCCAGAAATACCTCGACTGGATCAAGGCCTACGCCCCGCCGGCGGCCCAAGGCATGACCTTCAGCGAAAGCGGCCCGGTCCCCAGCCAGGGCGAGGTCGCCCAGCAGATGTTCACCTACACCGCCTTCACGGCCGATTTCGTGAAGCCGGGCCTGCCCGTGGTGAACGAGGACGAAACGCCGAAATGGCGCTTTGCCCCCTCGCCCCATGGCGTCTACTGGAAGGACGGCATGAAGCTGGGCTACCAGGACGCCGGGTCGTGGACGCTGCTGAAATCGACGCCTGACGACCGCGCCAAGGCCGCATGGCTCTACGCGCAGTTCGTCACTTCCAAGACCGTCGACGTGAAGAAAAGCCATGTCGGGCTGACCTTCATTCGCCAGTCCACACTGGATGACAAGTCGTTCACCGAGCGCGCGCCCAAGCTCGGCGGGTTGATCGAGTTCTACCGCTCGCCCGCGCGCCTGCAGTGGTCGCCAACCGGCACGAACGTGCCCGACTATCCGAAGCTCGCGCAGCTGTGGTGGCAGGCCATCGGCGACGCCTCCTCGGGCGCCAAGACCGCGCAGGAGGCGATGGACAGCCTGTGCGCCGAGCAGGAGAAGGTCATGGCCCGTCTGGAGAAGGCCGGCGTCCAAGGCGATATCGGCCCGAAACTGGCCGAGGAGCATGACCTGGTGTGGTGGAACAACTACGCCAAGGAGCACGGCAGCATCGCGCCGCAGTTGAAGATCGAGAACGAGAAGGACCAGCCGCAGACCGTCAACTATGACGAGCTGGTGAAAAGCTGGCAGAAGTAAGGGCGGCACTAAACCAAAGGGGCGCGCCTTGCGCGCCCCTTCCTCGTTGCCCCGATGTGCATGCACTGGACCATGCATATTCGGCCAGCGAGGGTGCGGCGCGAAGGGGACAGCATGACCATATTGGCGATAGATCAGGGCACCACCTCGTCGCGCGCAATCGTATTTGGCACCGACCTGCGGGTCCGCGCCTCGTCGCAGGCCGAGTTCGCACAGGGATTTCCTCGCTCTGGCTGGGTCGAGCATGACCCGGCCGACATCTGGGCCTCGACCGCCGCCACCGCCCGCGCGGCGATCGAGAATGCGCGCATTTCCGGCCGTGACATTGCCGCCATCGGCATCACCAATCAGCGCGAGACCACCGTCATCTGGGACCGGCGCACAGGCAAGCCGATCCATAACGCCATCGTCTGGCAAGACCGCCGCACCGCCGAGACCTGCGCCGCGCTGAAGGCGGCAGGGCATGAGCCTGCGGTCAGCGCCGCCACCGGCCTTCTGCTCGACCCCTATTTCAGCGCCACCAAGGCAGCCTGGATACTTGATCAGGTCGAGGGCGCGCGGACGCGTGCCGAGGCGGGCGAGCTTGCCTTCGGCACCATCGACAGTTTCCTGATCTGGAACCTGACCGGCGGGCAGGTGCATGTGACCGACGCGACCAATGCCTCGCGCACCATGCTCTACGACATCCACCAGGGCGTGTGGTCGCAAGCGATGTGCGATCTGTTCCACGTGCCGATGGCGATGCTGCCCGAGGTGCGCGACAGCGCGACCGGGTTTGGCAACACCCGTACCGACCTCTTTGGCGCGGCGATCCCGATCTGCGGGGTGGCGGGCGACCAACAGGCGGCAGCCGTCGGGCAGGCCTGTTTTCTCCCCGGAATGATGAAATCGACCTATGGCACCGGCTGTTTCGCACTGCTGAACACCGGGGGCACGCCCGTCGCCTCGCGCAATCGGCTGCTGACAACCATCGCTTATCAACTGGACGGAAAGCCGACCTATGCCCTCGAAGGGTCGATCTTCGTTGCCGGCGCCGTGGTGCAATGGCTGCGCGACGGGTTGGGCGTCATTCACAACGCCGCCGAAACCGGGCCTTTGTGGGACCGCGCCGACCCGGGCCAGCAGGTCATCATGGTGCCCGCCTTCACCGGCCTCGGCGCGCCGTATTGGGTGCCCGAGGCGCGCGGTGCGGTGTTCGGCCTGACCCGTGCCACCGGCCCCGCGGAGATGGCCCGCGCGGCCCTGGAAAGCGTCGGCCACCAGACCCGCGATCTGTGGGATGCGATGCGCGCCGACTGGCCCGAGGCGGACAGCTCGGCGGTGCTGCGCGTCGATGGGGGGCTGTCTGCGAACGAGCCCGCGATGCAGTTCGTCGCGGACATGCTGGGCGTGCCGGTTGATCGCCCGGCGGACGTCGAGACGACCGCGCGCGGCGCCGCCTGGCTTGCAGGCTATCACGCCGGGCTCTGCCCCGGGCCGGATGAGCAGGCTGTCGTCTGGCAGCTGGATCGCCGGTTCGAGCCCTCGATGCCGCAAGACGAGCGCGAGGCCCGCCATCTGCGCTGGCGCCGCGCGGTCGATGCGGTCATTGCCGTTGCGTGAGGAAACTTGACGCAACGTCAATTGAATGGTCTCCTGACCATGGGCCGCAAAACTCCGCCACCTTGGCGGGACGACATTGTTGTGAGCGCCACTAACATGTAACGTCGCGCCGGAAACGAGTGCGCGGACCTGACATGCACAAGATCTTTTCGATTGCAGGCGCCCTTCTGGTGCTGGCCCAGCCCATATCCGCGCAAGAAATGGCCCAGGCCGCGCAACATCAACCGGCCCCGGCAACTGCCAAGGCTGAGGATGGTCAGGTCACCGCCCGCCCCGCCGCCGCGACTGTCGAGGATGCCGTCGTCAGCGAGGTTCTCGCGCAGGTGCCCGTCTCCGGCACGCTTGTCGCGCGGCAGGAGGTGCAGATCTTCCCGCAAGTGCAGGGGTTCGAGATCACCGAACTGCTGGTCGAGCCCGGCGACAGGGTCGAAAAGGGCCAGCTGCTGGCGCGCCTGTCGGATGCCACCCTTAAGGCACAGCTTGCCCAGGCCGAGGCCGAATACCAGCGTGCCGAGGCAGGCCTGAGCCAGTCGCGCAGCCAGATCGCCAGTGCCGCCGCGAGTCTGAACCAGGCGACCTCTGCGCTCGAACGGGTGCAACGGCTGCAACGGTCGGGCAACGCGAGTCAGGCGACCCTAGACCAGGCGGTCTCGGCCGAGGCGTCGGCCCGCGCCGCCGCCGCATCGGCGGGGGACGGCGTGGCCGTGGCGCAGGCGCAGGTGGCCCAGGCCGAGGCCGCGCGCGATATCGCCCGGCTGAACGTCGAGCGAACAGAGATCAAGGCGCCGGTGGCTGGTGTCGTCTCGAACCGCACGGCCGAGCTGGGGGCCATCGCCGCGAGCGGCGCGCAGCCACTGTTCACCATGACCGCCAATGGCCAGATCGAGGTCGCGGGCGAGGTGATCGAGACCGCGCTGGAGCAGTTGAAGGTGGGCGATCCGGCGCTGATGCGCGTCGCCGGCGTTGGCGATGTCACCGGCGAGGTGCGGCTGGTCCCGGCCAGCGTCGATCCGGTCACGCGCCTTGGCATCGTGCGCGTCTCGCTGGAAGCCAACCCTGCCCTGCGCACAGGTCTTTTCGCCAGCGGCTGGATCACGACCGAACGGCGTGACGCGGTGACGGTGCCGGCCGGCGCCATCCTCGCCTCGGATGACCCGGCGGGCGGCGTGGTGCAGGTGGTCAAGAACGACCGGATCGAAACCCGCCCGGTCAGGGCGGGCCTGCTATGGGACGGCCGGCGCGAAATCATCGAAGGCTTGGCAGCAGGCGAGACTGTGCTTGCGCGCGCTGCCGCCTTCTTCAGCAATGGCGATCCAGTCGAGCCGGTCCGCGCCGGGGCCGCCGAGCCCGCGCTGCAAGCGAAAGCACCCGCGCCTGAAACCGTGGCTGCCGCGCCCAAGGCCGAGCCCGCAGCGCCCGGCAAGGCGCCATGACCGCCCGTATCCGCATCGCCCGGCCATAGGGGTCACCGCATGAACCTGTCCACCTGGTCCATCCGTCATCCGGTCCCGCCGATTGCGCTGTTTCTGGTACTGCTGGTCCTCGGCCTCAACAGCTTTCGCGGGCTGGCGGTCACGCAGTTTCCGAACATCGACTTGCCGATCGTCACGGTGACGGTCTCGCAGCCCGGCGCGGCCCCGACCGAACTGACCACCCAGGTGGTCAAACCGATCGAGGACAGCATCGCCTCGATCACCGGGGTGCGTCACATCAGCTCGACCGCGACTGACAGCGTCGCCACCACAACGGTCGAGTTCGAGTTGGAGACGAACAGCGACCGCGCCGTGAACGACGTCAAGGATGCCGTCACCAAGGTCCGCGCCGATTTGCCCGAATCGGTACAGGAGCCGCTGGTCCAGCGAGTCGACGTCACCGGCATGGCGATCCAGACCTACGCCGTCAGCGATCGCACCAAATCCATCGAGCAACTGGCCAAGTTCGTCGATGACGTGATCGCCCGCGAGCTGGTGACCGTGCCGGCGGTAGGCAGCGTCACCCGTATTGGCGGCGCCTCGCGCGAGATCAAGGTCGAGTTGGACCCCGACCGCCTGCTGGCCCAGGGACTGACCGCGGCCGACGTCTCGGGGCAGCTGCGCGCCTCGAACATCGATCTTGGCGGCGGGCGGGGCGATCTGGCTGGCAGCGAATATTCAATCCGCACCCTGGGCGGTGCGGACTCGGTCGCGAAGCTGGCCGCCACCCCCATCGCCATCGCCGGGGGCAAGACCATCCGCCTCGACCAGCTTGGGCAGGTCATCGACGGCCCCAGCGAAGAGCGCAGCTTTGCCCTGTTGGACGGCGGGCCGGTGGTCGCGTTCGGCGTGTTTCGCGCCAGTGGCAAGTCTGACCTCGAGGCGGGCGAGGGGACCAAGGCCAAGCTGGCCGAGCTGTCCAAGAAATATCCCGACGCCCATATCCAGCTGATCGACGACAGCACGACCTACACCAAGGAAAACTACACCCGCGCGATGGAGACCCTGTTCGAGGGCGCCGCCCTCGCCGTGGTCGTGGTCTTCCTGTTCCTGCGCAACTGGCGCGCGACGCTTATCGCCGCGGTGGCGCTGCCGCTGTCGGTGATCCCGACCTTCTTCATGATGGATTGGCTGGGCTTTTCGCTGAATACCATCAGCCTTCTGGGCATCACGCTGGTGACCGGCATTCTGGTCGACGACGCCATCGTCGAGATCGAGAATATCGTGCGCCACATCAACATGGGCGTGCCCGCCTATCAGGCGTCCGAGGAGGCCGCGTCCGAGATCGGCACCACGGTCATCGCCATCAGCTTTTCCATCGTCGCCGTGTTCGCGCCAGTCGGCTTCATGGGCGGCATCTCTGGCCAGTATTTCAAGCAGTTCGGCCTGACCGTCTCGGTCGCCGTGTTGCTGTCGCTGACGGTCGCGCGGGTCATCACGCCGATGCTGGCGGCCTATTTCCTGCGAAGCGTGCCGCATCGCGAGCCGGAAAAGGACGGGATCCTGCTGCGCGGGCTGATGCGGGTGTTGCGCTGGACACTGCGCCACCGCCTCATCACGCTTATCCTCGGCTTTGCGATCTTTGCTGCCTCGATCTATTCGGCGACGCTGCTGCCGACCGAGTTCGTGCCTAAAAGCGATATCGGCCGCTCGCAGCTGACCATTGAACTGCCGCCCGGCGCCACCATCGAGGATACCGAGGCGACGGCGCGCGCGATCTCGGCCCGCATCCAGCAGTCCCCGGAGGTCGAATCAGTCTTTGTCGAGGGCGGCACGGGTGATGTCACCAAGGCCCGCCTCGCGCTGAACTATGGCGAAAAGGAAACCCGCGAGCGCACCCAGTTCGAGATCGAGGCCGCGATCAAGGCAGAGCTGGCGGGCACGCCCGACCTGCGCATCAACTTCCAGAACGAGGGCGGCCAGAACGACCTGAACATCAGTGTTCTGGGCGATACCGAGGAAGCGGCCGCCCTTGCCGCCGTGCGCCTGTCCGAGGCGATGTCGCGCCTTTCCTCGCTGGAAGGGGTGAACAGCAGCGCCAGCCTGCGAAGGCCGGAGATCCAGGTCATCCCGCGCGAGGATGTCGCCGCCCAACTGGGCGTGACCGCCAGCGCGCTCGCGACCACGCTGCGCATTGCGACCATCGGCGATGTCGACAGCAACCTGGCCAAGTTCAACGCCGGCGACGAGTTGGTGCCCATCGTCGTGCGCCTGAACGCCGCCTCGCGCGACGATCTGCTGCGGGTCCAGAACCTGCGCGTGCCCTCGAATGCCGGGCAGGTGCCGCTGGGCGCGGTGGCGGACGTGCGCCTGTCGTCGGGCGCGACCGAGATTTCGCGTTATGATCGCCGGTTCCGCACCACCGTCTCGGCCAACCTCGCGCCCGGGGCGGTGCTGGGTCCGGCCAGCGCCGAGGTCACCGCGCTGCAGGGCAAGATCGACATGCCGCCGGGGACCGAGATCCAGGCTGCCGGCGATGCCGAGATCATGGGCGAGGTGTTTGGCGCCTTTGGCAGCGCGATGGGCGCCGGCCTGATGCTGGTCTATGTGGTGCTGGTGCTGCTGTTCCACAGCTTCGTCACCCCGATCACCATCCTTCTGTCGCTGCCACTGGCCATCGGCGGCGCGATCCTCGCGCTGTTCGCCACCGGCTATGCGATCAGCCTCGCGGTCGTCATCGGCTTCCTGATGCTGATGGGGATCGTCACAAAGAACGCCATCATGTTGGTCGAGTTCGCGCTGACGGCGATGGACCAGGGCGTGCCCAAGCGCGAGGCGATCCTCGATGCGGTGCACAAGCGTGCCCGTCCCATCGTTATGACCACCATCGCCATGACCGCCGGCATGGTGCCCTCCGCCCTGCCGGGCAGCGCGGGAGCCGAGTTCCGGGCGCCGATGGCGATCGCGGTCATTGGCGGTCTTGTATTCTCGACCATGCTGTCGCTGCTGTTCGTGCCCTCGCTCTTCTCCCTGATCGACAGCCTTCAGCAGCGCATGGGGCGCGGCATCGGCCGCCTGATCGGTATCAACAAACCGACCCATGGTGACGTCCCTGCCGAGTAGCGCGGCACGCCGCCCTGAAGGTTAGGGAAAAACATTTGGGGCGAGGCCTAAGCCCCGCCCCAGATGCGTCTGGCAGTGGTGGGCGCCGGCTTAGGCCAGCATCGCCATCGGGTTTTCCAGATGCGTCACGATCCGCTCCAGCAGTTGCGCCCCGAGGGCGCCGTCGATCACGCGGTGATCCACCGACAGGGTCATCGACATGACCGTGGCGATCTTGATCTCGTCGCCCTCGACCACCGGCTGCCGCAGGCCGGCGCCGACCGCGAGGATCGAGCCGTGCGGCGGGTTGATGACGGCGTCGAAATTCTCGATGCCGAACATGCCGAGGTTGCTGATCGCAAAGCGGCCGCCGAGATATTCGGTCGGCGCCAGCTTCTTGCGCTTGGCCCGCGCGCCGAGATCGCGCATCTCGTGGCTCAGCGTCGACAGGCTCTTGGTGTTGGCATCGCGCAGGACCGGCACGAACAGCCCGCCCTCGACCGCGACGGCGACGCCCACGTCGGACGGCTTGATCTTCAGGATGCGGTCGCCGGCCCAGACGGCGTTGGCATCCGGCACTTCCTGCAGCGCCAGCGCGCAGGCCTTGATGATGAAGTCGTTGACCGACAGTTTCGTGCCCCGGCCCTCCAGCGACTTGTTCAGCTGCGCGCGGAACGCCAGCAGGGCGTCGATGCGGGCGCTGCGGCGCAGGTAGAAATGCGGGATGGTCTGCTTGGCCTCGGTCAGGCGCTGGGCGATGGTCTTGCGCATCCCGTCCAGCAGCACTTCCTCGGTCTCGCGGTCGGCGAACAGCTTCTTGACCATATCGGCCGACATGCCCTGCGGCATGGCGGGCGCGGCGGAGGGGGCAGCGGCCGGTGTCGCGGCCTCGGCCTTGGGTGCCGCAGCGGTGATCTGTCCGGGCTTCGCTGCGTCGATGTCGGATTTGACGATCCGTCCATGCGGGCCGGAGCCCGCGACGCCCGCGAGATCAATTCCCTTCTCGGCAGCCAGCCGGCGGGCGAGGGGCGAGGCAAAGACCCGGTCCCCGCCGACTTTCGTCGCGGGTGCGGCGGCCTTCGCGGGCGCCTCGGTCGGCGTGCCCGCAGGTTGTGTGCTTACCTCAGCTTTCGGGGCAGTCTGTGGCGCCTCGGATTTCGGCGCTTCGGCCTTGGGGGCAGGGGCGGCACTTGCGTCCTCGCCCTCTTCCAGCAGGGTCGCAATGGGGGCGTTCACCTTGACCCCTGCGCTCCCCTCGGGAACCAGCAGTTTGCCGATCACGCCTTCATCGACCGCCTCGAACTCCATCGTCGCCTTGTCGGTCTCGATCTCGGCGAGGATGTCGCCGGATTTGACCGCATCGCCCTCTTTGACCAGCCACTTGGCCAGGGTGCCTTCCTCCATCGTGGGGGATAGCGCGGGCATCAGGATTTCAGTTGCCATGGTCCGCGCCCCTCAGCGATAGGTGACTTTTTTCACCGCCTCGACCACCTCGGCCGGGGTGATGAGGGCGAGCTTTTCCAGGTTCGCCGCATAGGGCATCGGCACGTCCTTGCCGGTGCAATTAATGACCGGCGCGTCGAGATAATCGAACGCCTGCTCCATCAGCACGGAACTGATGTAGTTGCCGATGCTGCCGACGGGAAAACCCTCTTCGACCGTCACGCAGCGGTTGGTGCGTTTGACGCTTTCGATGACGGTCGCGGTATCCATCGGGCGCAGGGTGCGCAGGTCGATCACCTCGGCCTCGATCCCCTCGCCAGCCAGCGTTTCGGCCGCGGCCAGCGCATGGGCCATGCCGATTCCGAAGCTGACGATGGTGACGTCCTTGCCGGCGCGGGCAATCTTGGCCTTGCCGAAGGGAACGGTGAAATCGGGCAGGTCCGGCACCTCGAAGCTGCGGCCGTAGAGGATTTCGTTTTCCAGGAAAATGACGGGGTTCGGATCACGGATTGCGGTCTTCAGCAGGCCTTTGGCGTCGGCGGCGGTATAGGGCATGGCCACCTTGAGGCCGGGGATGGCCGCGTACCAGGCAGCAAAGTCCTGGCTGTGCTGCGCGCCGACCCTGGCGGCGGCGCCGTTCGCGCCGCGGAACACGATCGGACAGCCCATCTGGCCGCCCGACATGTAGAGCGTCTTGGCGGCCGAGTTGATGATCTGGTCGATCGCCTGCATGGCAAAGTTGAAGGTCATGAACTCGACAATCGGGCGCAGGCCACCAAAGGCGGCCCCGACTCCGATGCCGGTAAAGCCATGTTCGGTGATCGGCGTGTCGACCACGCGTTTGGGTCCGAACTTGTCCAGCAGACCCTGGCTGATCTTGTAGGCGCCCTGGTATTCGCCGACTTCCTCGCCCATCAGGAACACGACTTCGTCGCGCTCCATCTCTTCGGACATGGCCTCGCGCAGGGCTTCGCGCACGGTCATGGTCTTCATCACCGTGCCTTCGGGCCAGTCGGGACTGGAGTCGGGCTGTGGCGTGTGCACCGCGGCGACGGCGGAGGGCGCGGTGCCGGGCTTGGTCTCGGCCTTGTCCGCCGTCTCAGTCGGCGCCACGGGCGAGGCATCTGCCTTCGCTTCGGCCTTGGCCGCGGGGGCGGCACTCGCGTCCTCGCCATCGGCCAGCAACGTGGCGATGGCGACGTTGACCTTGACGCCTTCGGTTCCTTCAGGAACCAGCAGCTTGCCGATCACGCCTTCATCGACGGCCTCGAACTCCATCGTGGCCTTGTCGGTTTCGATCTCGGCCAGGATGTCGCCGGATTTGACGGTGTCGCCCTCCTTGACGAGCCACTTGGCGAGGGTGCCTTCCTCCATCGTGGGGGACAGGGCGGGCATCAGGATTTCGGTTGCCATGTCTGCTTGCCCCCTCAGACGTTCTGGTCGGCCGGCTCGGCCTGCGGGACCAAGTCGGCATAAATGTCGGTCCACAGCTCGGCCTCGGCCGGCTCGGGGCTCTCCTTGGCGAACTCGGCGCTGTCGTTCACGATCTCCTTGATCTCGCGGTCGATGGCCTTCAGGTCGTCCTCGGTGGCGTGATTGCCGGTCAGCAGCAGGCTGCGGATCTGTTCGATCGGGTCGCGCTCGTCGCGCATCTTCTGGACCTCTTCGCGGGTCCGGTATTTTGCCGGGTCGGACATCGAGTGCCCGCGATAGCGATAGGTCATCACCTCGAGGATATAGGGGCCCTTGCCGGCGCGGCAGTGCGCGACCGCCTTCTGGCCAGCGGCCTTGACCGCCAGCACGTCCATGCCGTCGACCTGCTCGCCCGGAATGCCGAACGCTTCGCCACGGCCGAACAGCGTCTTGGACTTGGTCGAGCGCTTCATGCTCGTACCCATGGCGTACTGGTTGTTCTCGATGACGAAAATCACCGGCAACTCCCACAGTTCGGCCATGTTGTAGGTCTCGTACACTTGCCCCTGGTTGGACGCGCCGTCCCCGAAATAGGTGAAGGTCACGCGGCCATTGCCGAGGTATTTGTCCGCAAAGGCCAGCCCGGCGCCGATCGGAACCTGCGCGCCGACGATGCCGTGGCCGCCGTAGAAATGGCGCTCGCGGCTGAACATGTGCATGCTGCCGCCCTTGCCCTTGGAATAGCCGCCCTCGCGGCCCGTCAGTTCGGCCATCACGCCGCGGGCCTCCATGCCGCAGGCCAGCATGTGGCCGTGGTCGCGATACGAGGTGATGCGCTTGTCACCCTCTTCCGCAGCGGCCTCCAGGCCGACGACGACCGCCTCCTGGCCGATGTAGAGGTGGCAAAAGCCGCCGATCAGGCCCATGCCGTAAAGCTGGCCGGCCTTTTCCTCGAAGCGGCGGATCAGCAGCATGTCGCGATAGTGCTTCAGCAACTCGTCGCGCGAGACGTTGGCGCGCTCTGCCGGGGCCTGCTTGGCGGCACCTGCGGTGGCTGTGCCTTGGGCGGTATCTGCGGCGGCTGAAGGGTTTGCGCTTTCGCGTCCCTTGGCGGCGCCGCGGTCTGCGCCCTTATCCTGCGCGGGCTGTCTGGCCATCGTGGTGGTCCCTCCCCCAAGGTCACTAAGCTGCCTGAAACCAAGCGGTAGCCCAAGGCGGAGGGGCGTGCAATGTG
Source organism: Paracoccus suum (assembly GCF_003324675.1). NCBI lineage: Bacteria > Pseudomonadati > Pseudomonadota > Alphaproteobacteria > Rhodobacterales > Paracoccaceae > Paracoccus > Paracoccus suum. Next base: position 34,472 of record NZ_CP030918.1, on the reverse strand, counting down.
CAGACGGAGGGGTGCGGGCCGCTGTTATGGGGCGTGCGCCGCAATGCAGTTTATCGCACCGCGCGCAAATGGCGGCGGCTTGCGCGGTGCGGCAATGCGGTCCTAGGCTGCGTCGCGTTCGGCGATGGAAGGCCTGATGCCCCTGCGTTTTACTCTGCGGCAGCTGGAATACCTGGTCGCCGTGGGCGAGGCCGGGTCGGTGACCCATGCAGCCCAGCGGTTGAACGTCTCGGCACCCTCGGTCTCTGCCGCCATTGCCCAATTGGAGGCCGAGTTCGGCCTGCCGCTGTTCGTGCGCCGGCACGCCCAGGGCGTGGCCCCGACCCAGGCCGGCCGGCGCTTTGTCGACGAGGCACGGGCCGTCCTGCACCAGGCCGCCCGGTTGAGCGATCTGGCGGCCGACGTCACCTCGCAGGTGCGCGGGCCGCTGGCGGTCGGCTGCATGACGACGCTTGCCCAGATCGTCCTGCCGCAACTGCGCCGCAGCTTTGCCGACCGCTATCCGCAGGTCGAGTTTCACCAATCCGAGGGCAGCCAGGCCGTGCTGATCGAGGGGCTGCGCGCCGCGACCGTCGACATCGCGCTGAGCTTCGATATCGGCCTGCCGGTGGACCTGGCCTTCTCGCCGCTGGTGTCGCTGCCGCCCTATGCGGTGATGGCGCCGGATCATCCTCTGGCGGCGCGCGCCTCGGTCGCGGTCGAGGATCTGGCGGTGCATCCCATGGTGCTGCTGGATCTGCCGATCAGCGCCGAATATTTCATGTCGTTCTTTACCAACCGTGGCCTGCGCCCGGTGATCGGCGAGCGGACGCGAGATCTGGCCCTGATGCAATCGCTGGTCGCAAACGGCTTTGGCTATTCCATCGGTAATATCCGTCCGGCCTCGACCAGCGCGCCGGACGGCAAGCCGCTGTGCTTCGTGCCGCTGACCGGCCCCGTCCCGCGCATCCACCTTGGGCTGACACGGGTCGCGGGCCGGGTCGCCTCGCGCACCGTGCGCGCCTTTGTCGAGCACGCGCAGGAGCGCATCTCGGCCGAGACTGCGCCGGGGCTGATTCTGCGACCCCGGCGGCCCGGGGACGCGGGCTGAGTTATGCCTGCCGGCGAACCTGCTGAAAGCCGGCGGTGGTGGCGTAACCACGCACCCAGGCCTCGCGCTCGGCCGGCGTCATGACCGCGTCGAGGTCAGTGAACCCGGCGGGCGCGCGCTTTTCGACCTCATCAATGACACCTTCGGGTCCGCCCTTGCGGTTCATCAATACGACCTGGGCCGTCATGGGCCTGCGCTCGGCGTCATAGGCCCAAAGGGCGGCGCGGGGATGCTCGGCCGTGGCCAGCCGGTCGGCAAGGCAACGCGCGTCCAGCATCGCCTGGCTCGCGCCATTGCTGCCGACTGGATACATCGGATGGGCGGCATCCCCCAGCAGGGTGACGCGGCCAAAGCTCCACCTCGGCAGGGGGTCACGGTCAGCCATCGGATATTCGAACACCTCGGGCGTGGCGCGCACCAGCGCCTCGATATCAACATCGGGCAGGGCAAAGCGCAGCGCATGCGGCAGGACAAGCGACTTGGACGCGCGGCGCGACCAGTTGTCCGGCGGCGGCGGGCTGATAGCCGGGTCCTTGATGCGGACATTGACCACCCAATTCATCAACTGGCGGCCGTCCGCCTCGGGCGGGGATACGGGATAGAGGACGAACTTGCCCGCAAGCCCGCCGCCGATCGCCATGCTGACGCCATCACGCCACGGCGCCCACATGGTCGCGCCGCGCCACATGACAACCCCGTTCCAGGACGGCGGCCCCTCGGACGGGTAAAAGCCGCGGCGGCCGGCCGAATGGATGCCGTCGGCGCAGATCAGCACGTCGCCGCGCATCCCCTCGCCGGCAGCGCCGTCGATGGTGTCGGCGAACCACGCGGTCACGCCGCCCTCGTCCTGCACATGCCCGGTCAGCCTCCGGCCGGTGCGCACCGCGCCCGGCCCCAGCCGTTCCAGCACCGCATCCAGCAGCAGCTTTTGCAGCCGGCCGCGATGGATCGAGTATTGCGGAAACTCGTGCCCGGCATGGGTGCCGCGCAGTTCCTCCCACACCAACTGGCCGGCGCGGGTGTAATAGCCCAGGTGCCGGGTGCGGATGCCGATCCGATCCAGCGCCGGAGACAGGCCCAGCGCGTCCAGCTCGCGGATGGCATGGGGAAGGATGTTGATGCCGACGCCGACCTCGCGAACCGTCTCGGTCTGCTCGCACAGCGTGACGCGGATGCCGCGCGCGTGCAGCATCAGCGCCGTGGTCAATCCGCCAATGCCGGCGCCGGCGATCAGGACATGCATGTCAGGCGGCCTCGGGCGGCGGCAGGAAGTCGACCTCGTGCCGGGCCGAGACGGCGACCACATCGGCCGGGTTCGGCGTCGGCCCCAGCGCGTGGAGTGCCCAGAACAGGTCATAGAGCCGCCGCGTGGGCGAGACCCAGAAGAGGCACTTCACCGTGCTGTCCGTCTTGTTGAAGATGCCGTGCGGAATGCCCATCGGCAGGCGCACGAGATCGCCGGGCGTCGCCGAGGTCTCGACCCCGTCCAGCCAGAAGTCGAACCGGCCGTCGAGGATGTACAGGAACTCGTCCTGCGTCGGGTGGATATGCGGCGGCACGAAGGTGCCGACCGGAAAGGTCGCGTGCCAGGACATCGAACTGGGGGTGACGTGCTTGGGCACATAAGTCTGGCCGAGGATGTTCCAGGCCGTGCCGGCCAGCCCCTCCGACATCGGCGTGATGCCGGCGGTCATCGGGCCGGGCGCGGCGGGGGCCTGGTCGGTCGGCGACCAGGCGGGGGTGGTGCTCGATTGGCTCATGATGGGCCTCCGTTGGATTTCAGACATGCAGATGCCGCTCGGCCACGGCCGGGTCGGCGATCAGCGCGGCATTGGTGCCGGCCCAGACAACCCGGCCCTTTTCGATCACCACATGGCGGTCGGCAAAGCGGGTCAGGGCCGACAGGTTCTTGTCGATCACCAGGATCGCCAGCCCCTCGGCCTTGAGCGCGGCGAGACAGGACCAGATTTCCTCGCGGATCAGCGGGGCAAGGCCTTCGGTCGCCTCGTCCAGCACCACCAGTTGCGGGTTGGTCAGCAAGGCGCGGCCGATGGCCAGCATCTGCTGCTCGCCGCCCGAAAGCTGGTTGCCCATGTTGGCCCGCCTCTCCTGCAAACGCGGGAACAGGGCGTAGACCCGGGGCAGGGTCCAGCGGCGGGCGCCATCCGGCCCGGGGCGCTCGGTGGCGACCAGGTTTTCCTCGACGCTGAGCGAGGGGAACACCTGCCGCCCCTCGGGCACGAGGCCAAGGCCCGCACCCGCGATGCGGTGCGGCGCGGCCCCCGTCAGATCGCGTCCCATGACCGTGATTCGCCCGGCCCGCGGGCGCAGCAGGCCAAAGATCGACTTGACCGTGGTCGACTTGCCCATGCCGTTGCGGCCCATGAGCGTGACGACCTCGCCCGGCGCTACCGACAGATCGATGCCGTGCAGCACGCGACTGGCACCATAGGCCGCCTCGAGGCCTTGCACCTCAAGCATGTGCCGCCTCCTCGTCGCCAAGATAGGCGGCGCGGACCTGCGCATCGCCGCGAATCGCCTCTGGCGTGCCCGAGGCGATCAGCCGGCCATAGACCAGAACGGAAATCCGGTCGGCCAGCGCAAAGACCGCCTGCATGTCATGTTCGATCAGCGCGATGGTCAGCGTGCCGCGCAGCTCTTGCAGCAAGTCCACCAGCAGATCCGCTTCCCGCCCCGAGGTGCCCGCCAGCGGCTCGTCCAGCAGCAGCATGCGCGGACGGGTCGCCAGCGCGGTCGCAATCTCCAGCTGGCGATGCTCGCCATGGCTCATCGGGCCGGCGATACGGCCTGCCTTGTCGGCGAGGCCAACGGCATCCAGATAGCCCATCGCCTCGTCATTCAGGACCCTGTCGGCGGCCACTTGCGCGGCAAAGCGGAAGCTGCTGCCGCTGCGCGCCTGCACGGCGGTGGCGACGTTTTCCAGCACCGTGAAGGACGGCAGGATCGAGGTGATCTGAAAGCTGCGCGCCAGCCCCAGCCGCACGCGGGCCTGCATCGGCATGGCGGTGACGTCCTGACCGTCCAGCACGACCTTGCCGCTGTCGGGCGCGGTCTCGCCGGACAGTTGCGACAGCAGCGTAGTCTTGCCGGCGCCGTTGGGGCCGATGATGGCGTGCAATTCGCCCGGCGGGATGTCGAGGGTGACGCCGTCCGTCACCTTCAGCGCGCCATAGTTCTTTCGCAGGTCCCGCATGGACAGCATCGGTGTCATCGCCACCACCCCTTGGGCCGCAGGGCCGCCGCGATCAGCACCAGGCCAAAACCGAGGCGCCAGTGCTGCGTCAGGGCGGCCAGCCCCTCCTCGAAGCTCATGGCGGCGATCGCGCCGATGATCGGCCCGACCAGCGTGCCCGGCCCGCCGAGGACGACGAACACGATCAACTCGCCCGAGCGGTGCCAGTTCATCAGCGCCGGCGAGACAAAGCCTGCCTGGTTGGCCATGATAACCCCGGCGAGCGAGGTGACCGCCGCCGAGATGACATAGGCGGTCAGCCGGAACGGAAAGGGCGAGACGCCAATGGCGCGCATCCGCACCATGTTCTCGCGCGTGCCCATCAGCATCCGGCCAAAGCGGCTGTCGGTCAGCCGCCGGGCAAGGACATAGAGGACCGCGAGCAGCGTGACGGTAAAGAGGTAAAGCCCGGTGGTCGAGGCGAGCGCGCGTGTGCCGAGCAAGCTCGATCCGGCGGCAAGCTGGGTGCCGTCATCGCCGCCAAGCGCCGAGAAGGACACGAAAAAGAAGAAGGCCATCTGGCTGAAGGCGAGGGTGATCATGATGAAATAGATGCCGCGGGTGCGCATCCCGATGGCGCCCGTGACGGCCGCGAACAGCGCTGCCCCGGCCATGGCGGCCAGCATCTGGACCATGATCTCGGTCACGCCGGTGCGGGCGAGGATGGCGGTGACATAGGCGCCGATCCCGAGGTAGGCGGCATGGCCAAAGCTGACCATCGCGCCGTAGCCCAGCACCAGATCAAGGGCGAGTGCGGCGATGGCAAAGGCCAGGATGCGGGTGGCGACGCCCAGCATGAACCCCTCGCCCAGCGCGCCGAGGATCAGCGGCAGAACCAGCAGCAGCGCAAGCAGCGCCAGCGCCAGACGGTCTCGCCGGGCCATCCTCATGCCGGGCGACCAAACAAGCCCGCCGGACGGACGGCGAGGATCGCGGCCATCAGCAGATAGACCAGCATCGGGGCGAGGGTGCGCCCGGCCTGCGCGGCGGTCGCCGGGTCCATTATCTTGGCCAGCATCAAGGGCCCAAAGCTGCGGCCCAAGGTATCGACGCTGCCGACCAGCAGCGCCGCCACAAAGGCGCCGCGGACCGAGCCGATGCCGCCGATCACCACGACGACGAACGTGGTGATCAGCACCGCCTCGCCCATGCCGGTATCGACCGACAGCAGCGGCGCGACGATGGCGCCGGCAAAGCCGGCCAGCATGGCGCCAAAGGCGAACACCAGCGCGAACAGGCGGCCCACATCGACGCCCAACGCCGACAGGATGCCACGATGCGTCGCCCCGGCGCGCAGGCGCATGCCGATGCGGGTGTGACCGATGACCAGATAAAGGCCCAATGCCACCGCCAGGCCCGTGCCGATGATGACTAGTCGATAGACCGGAAACTGCACCCCGGCAATCAGCGGGACCGAGCCGGACAGCGCCGTGGGCATCGCGACCGAGAGCGGACTGTTTCCCCAGATCATACGGCAGACCTCGGTGACTGCCAGCACCAGGCCGAAGGTCGCCAGAACCTGATCGAGGTGGCTGCGCGCGTAAAGCGGTCGGAACAGCAACCGCTCCAGCACGAGGCCGATCAGCAAGGTTGCAGGCAGCACCAGCAGCAGCCCCAGCCAGAAATTGCCCGTGGCGGCGGTGGCGCTGACCATCAGGAAGGCGCCGAGCATGTAAAGGACGCCATGTCCGAGGTTGACGACATCCATGATCCCCAGGATCAGCGTCAGCCCGGCGGCGATCAGGAACAGCAGCAGCCCGTATTGCACCCCGTTGAGGAGTTGCAGGGCGAACAGGTTCAGCATCCGACCTCCCCGGTCGATAGTCCGATCACGTCAAATGCCGGCCGCCCCCGCGCCGGTCGGGCGGGGGCAGCCAACGGTTCCGTCAGCTTGCCGGCATCTTGCACTCGGATGCGTAGCTGTCTTGGTGATCGGTAAAGACCGTCTCGACCATCGAGGTGGCGTATTTCCCGTCCGGGCGCTTGACGGCCTTGGCGATGAACATGTCCTGGATAGGATAGTGGTTCGGGCCAAACTTGAACTTGCCGCGCAGGCTCGGGAAGGTCGCGGTTTCCATTGCCTTGGCCAATGCCTTGGCGTCGTCGACCTTGCCGCCCGTCTCCTTCAGGGCGGCGTCCAGCAGCAGCGCCGCGTCATAGGCCTGCATCGCGTAGGTGCCGGGGACGGCGCCGAACTTCGCCTCGTAGGCGGCGACGAACTCCTTGTTGCCGGGGGCGTCCATGTCCGGGGTCCAGTTGGTCGCCGACAGCATGTCCACGGCCGCATCTTGCTGGGCGGGCAGCGTGCTTTCGTCCACAGTGAAGGCCGACAGCATCGGGATCTTGTCGAGGCCGGCCTGGCGGTACTGCTTGACCAGGTTCACGCCCATGCCGCCGGGCATGAAGGTGAAGATCGCATCCGGCTGGAAGGCGGCAATCTGCGCCAACTCCGCCGAGAAGTCTAGCTGGCCCAGCTGCGTGTAGACCTCGCCCGCGACCCCGCCCTTGTAGCTGCGCTTGAAGCCGTTGATCGCGTCCTTGCCGGCCTGATAGTTCGGCGCCATCAGGAACACGTTCTTGTAGCCCTGCTTCTGCGCGTATTCGCCAGCCGTCTGGTGGATATCGTCGTTCTGATACGACGTTACGAAGAACAGCGGGTTGCAATCCTTGCCGGCGAGGCTGGAGGCCCCGGCATTGGTGCTGATCAGGATCTTGCCCGCGTCCACAACCGGCTTTTCGATCGCCATCAGGATGTTCGAGAAGATTGGGCCGACCACAACATCGACCTTGTCGCGTTCAATCAGTTCCTTGACCTTGTTGACGGCGACGTCGGGCTTTTGCTCGTCATCGGCCACGACCAGATCCACCGTGTCGCCACCCAGTTTGCCGCCCATCGTCTCCACGGCCAGTTGAAAGCCGTTGCGCGCCTGCTCGCCCAGCGCGGCCGCGGGGCCGGACAGGGTGTAGATCAGCCCGATCTTGACCGCGCCGTCGGCGGCAAGTGCGGGTGCGGCGACGGTCAGGGCGAGGGCGGCCGTTGCCCCGGCCAGCGTTGTCCTCAGCATCATCAGGCTTCCTCCCATTCCTCCCGGCGTCAGGGCCGGATATGTGTCATGCGTTCGGTCAGGCCGCATTTCAACGATCGGGGTTGAGTGGGAAGTGCGTGCAGGGACTGGCCCGGCCGCCGTTCTGCCCGTCTGTCCGACCTGTGCCTTGCGCCTGCCTGCCAATTCTTCGTGCTTGAACTATTTGACTGTTGCCGCGGCGCGGGCCTACGTCAAGCACGGCGTTTGTGGGCGAACACCTGAGGGCGCATAAATCGCTTGACCAAAAACTTACTAAATAACTAAGGTATCGGGACCGGCGGGCCAAGGCCGCCGAGTCAATGACCATTCTCAGCCGGAGACATGCGCATGACCCTGCATCTCGACCCCCGATACCTGAATCCCTCGCCCGAGGTCTCGGCCGCCATGCAGCAACTGCCCATGGGGGATGCCCTGCTGCCGCGCCATGATGCGCGCGGGCTGACCGCCGGCGGAAATCTGGCGGCCATCTGCCTGGACGGGCAGACTTATACCCTTCGCATCACGCGTCAGGGGAAGCTGATCCTGACCAAGTGAATCCGGGCTGCGCGACGCCCCAACTGTCAAAGTCCCGAGCCTGCCAGTGTGACTCCCCGCGCGCGCCGGCTCGCCCGGAACGTCGCTGCCCCGCCCTCACCCCTAGGCGCGCGCGGCGACGAGCCGGTCACTCTGCGGGAGCGGTTATCACACTCGCACGCGACTTGCGCCGCCAGCCGATTCGGCGCACCGCCAGATACAGCGGTGGCACCAGCACCGTCCCCAGCAGCGTCGACAGCGCCATACCGCCCAGCACCACGATGCCGATGGCGTTCTGGGCATTGGCGCCAACGCCGGTCGCGCGGGCCAGCGGAAGCACCCCGAGCATGAAGGCGAACGAGGTCATCAGGATCGGCCGCAGGCGCAGTCTCGCGGCCTCAAGCACTGCCTCCCGGGGCGATCTGCCGTCTTGCTCCAGCGCGCGCGCGAATTCGACGATCAGGATGGCGTTCCGCGCGGCAAGACCGATCGTGGTCAAGATGCCGACCTTGAAATAGACGTCATTGGCCTGCCCCAGGAATGCCGCGGCAAGGAAGGCGCCCAGAACGCCGACCGGAACCGACAGCATCACCGACACTGGCAGCAGCCAGCTTTCATACAGCGCTGCCAGGGCCAGATAGACGATCACCATCGACAGCGCATAGAGCAGCGGGGCCTGGCTGGTGGACTGCCGCTCCTGATAGCTGATGCCGGTCCAGGCAACGCCGTAGCCGCCGGGGATCTGGGCCGTGAGTTCCTCCATCACGGCCATCGCCTCGCCCGAGCTGATGCCCGTCGCCGGCGCGCCGCTGATCTGCTGGGCGGCCTGCCCGTCGATCCGCGACAGCCGCGGCGGCACCGAGACCCAGCGCGTGGTCGCGAAAGCGGGGAACGGTACCATCTCGCCCTGGTTGTTGCGGGCTGACCAGGCGTTGATGTCGGCCTCCTGCATGCGATAGGGCGCATCGCCCTGCACGATTACCGGCCTGAGCGCGCCGCTAAGGATGAAGTCGTTCACCTCCGAGCCGTTGAAGATGGTCGCCAGCATGGCGTTCACTTCGGTGATCGAGACGCCAAGGCTCTCGGCCTTCTGACGGTCGAGGTCGATGCGCAGCGCCCCTTCTGCCTCGGCGCCGCGCGCGTTGATGGATTGCAGGCGCGGGTCCGCCTCAGCCAGATCGATCAGCGCGTCAGTGGCGTTGTTCAGTTCGGCGGTGCCCGCGCCGGATTGGTCCGTCAGGTACATCTGAAAACCGGCAGTGTTGCCCAGTCCCTGGATCGCCGGCGGCTCGTTCGCGCGGACCGTGGCGCTGCGATAGCCGTCGAACGCCTTGTTGGTCCGGGCAGCGACCGCGCCGGATCGTAACTCGGGCGTGTTGCGCTCGGCAAAGTCGCGCAGCTTGACGAACATCGTCGCGTTGTTCGACCCGCTGCCGTTAAAGCCAAAGCCGAGCGCGGCGTAGACGGATGCGACGGCATTCGCCTCCTGGGTTTTCAGATAGTTCTCGACCTCGCCAACGGCGGCCAGCGTCTGCTCGCTGGTCGAACCTTCGGTCAGTCGCACCGACACCATCAGCGTCCCCTGGTCCTCGCCGGGGATGAACGACGGCGTGATCCGGCCATAGGCGAGCCACGCCAGAACGCAGACCCAGGCCAGCAAGACCAGTGCCAGCCACGGCCAGCCAGCGACGAAGCGCACCGCGCCCAGATAGCGGCGCGAGTTCCAGTCGTAGGCGGCGTTGAACCAGCGCGCCGGGGCGATCCGCCGCCCTGACGAGGGCCGCAGGATGCCCGCCGCCATCGCCGGTGACAGGATCAGCGCCACTAGTAGCGACAGCGACATGGCGCTGATGATGGTGACCGAGAACTGGCGGTAGATCACCCCGGCCGAACCGCTGACAAAGCCCATCGGCAGGAACACCGCGATCAGCGTCACGGCGATGCCGACCAGCGCGCCGGTGATCTGGCTCATCGATTTCAGCGTCGCATCGCGCGGGGACAGGCCCTCATCATGGATAAGCCGCTCGACGTTCTCGACCACGACGATGGCGTCATCGACGAGCAGGCCGATGGCGAGCACCATGGCGAACATGGTGATCGTGTTGATCGAATAGCCCATCAGGGCCAGCAGCCCCAGTGTGCCCGCCAGCACCACGGGCACCGCCACCAGCGGGATCAGCGTTGCTCGCCAGCTTTGCAGGAAGACGATGATGACCAGCACGACCAGCAGAACGGCCTCGGCCAGCGTGTGATAGACCTTTTGGATCGACTGCTCGACGAAGGGCGAGGTGTCATAGGCGATGCGGAACTCGACCCCTTCGGGCAGGGCGACCGCGATCCGCTCCAGCGTCGCTCGGACCGCGTTGGCTACGTCCACCGCGTTGGCGCCGGTCGCCATATTGACGCCAAAGCCCGCGGCCGGCTGGCCGTCGAAGCGCGAGTTGGCGCCGTAGGATTGCTGCCCGATCTCGATCCGCGCGACATCGGACAGATGGACCGCCGAGCCGTCCTCGCCGGTTTTCAGCAGGATCTGGGCGAATTCGTCGACCGTGGTCAGGTTCGACTGCGCAGTCACGGTCGCGGTGAACTGTTGCCCCGGCACGGTGGGCGACGTGCCAAGGCTGCCGACCGAAACGGTGGTGTTCTGCGAGCGCACGGCGGCGGTGACATCGCTCGGCGTCAGCTGGTATTGCGCCAGCCGAAACGGGTCCAGCCAGACGCGCATGGCATAGCCCGAGCCAAAGATGTTCAGCGAACCGACGCCCGGCGTGCGCTGAACCGGCCCGCGCACCGTCGCCTCGAGGATATCGCCCAGGCGGATCGTGTCGTAGCGCCCGTCGGTCGAGACGACCGCACCAACCATCAGAATAGAGGACGAGGACCGGCTGACGCTGACCCCGCGCGTCTGCACCGAATCCGGCAGCCCGTTGCTGATGCTGCTGACGCGCGCTTGCACCTCGTTCAGCGTCTCGGACGGGCTGACCGAATTGTCGAACACCAGTTGCAGGCCCCCCGAGCCCTGCGACGAGTTCGAGGTCATGTAGAGGAGGCCGTCAAGGCCGGTCAGCCCGTCCTCGATCACCCGCGTGACGCTGTTCTCGACCGCCTCGGCGGTGGCGCCGGGATAAGAGGCGTTGATGCGGATCGTGGTCGGGGCGATGTCGGGATATTGCGAGACCGGCAGGGTAAAGAAGGCAAAGCCGCCGATCAGGACGGTGACGATCGCCAGAACCCAGGCAAAGACGGGTCGAAAGACGAAGAAATGCGACATGGCCTAACCCTGCGCGCCGGGCGCGGCAGCGGCCGCGGGCGCGAGCCCGAGGGCCGCGCGCGCCCGCGCCAGCCAACCGCGCCAGCCCGTCCCCTCGGCGGTGGTGGGGGATTGTTGCGCGGATTGGGCCGGGGACGGGGGAGCGCCTGCGCCGGGACCGGGCGCAGCGGCGGCCTGTGTCGGGTTGGCGCCAGCCGCCCGGCCGGCCGCGATCTGTGTCGCGCCTGCGGACGTGGCTTGCGAGGTGCGGGCCGGACCCGTTCCGCCGGGCGCTGGCCCCCCTCGCTCGCCACGACGACGCCGTTTTCGTCCAGTTCCACCTCGGCCGCCTCGACCACCTGGCCGTCGCGCAAGTTGGCCAAACCGTCCACGATCACCCGGTCGCCCGCGGCGACGCCGTCGGTCACGGCCCAGGAGTTATTCCACGCGCCCTGTTCGGTCAGCATCACGCGATGCGCCCGGCCGCCCTCGGTCACCACGAACACTGCAAGACTGCCGTCCGGCAGCCGGGTCGTCGCACGCTGCGGGACAAGCACGGCGCGGATCGTGCCCAATGTGATTGCGACGCGCAGGAACTGGCCGGGCAGGATCATCCGGTCGGGATTGGCGAATTTCAGGCGCAGGTCCACGGTCCCGGTGGTTGGCGACACGGTCGAGCCGGTCGAGACGACCTCGCCCGTGCCGTCATAGACAGTGCCATCCTCGAGCGTCAGTTCCAGCTTGGGCGGCGTGATCGGGGTCATTACCCCCTGACGGATTTTCTGACGCGATTGCAGGACCTGGCTGCTGGAGGCCGCAACATCCACATAGACCGGGTCTACCCGGGTCACGGTCGCCAGCGCGTCCGCCTGATTGGCGGTCACCAGGCTGCCGATGGTCACCGCCGTCTCGCTGGTTATGCCGGCAATGGGGGCGGTGATGACCGCGCGCTCGCGCTCGAGCTCGGCGGTCTGGCGCTCGGTGCGGGACTGGATCAGGCTCGCTTCGGCCTGGCTCAGCGCGACCTCGGCGGCCTGCAGATCCACCCGGCTGACGCCCTTGTTCTCAAGCGTGCGATAGCGGGTGACGGTGGCCTGCGCGTTATCGCGGGCGAGGGTCGCGCCCTGCTCGGCTGCGCGCGCCGATTCAAGCGCCGCATCGAGGGTCTCGGTCTCCAGCCGGAACATCGGCGCGCCGGCCTCGATCGGGCGGCCGGGCTCGTAGGTGATGGCCTCGACAAGGCCGCCGACCCGGGGGCGCACGGTTGCGATCTCGTAAGCGACGGCGCGGCCGGGCAGGGTGACGATCTGCGGCACATCGCTGACCCCGGCGGTGACAAAGCCGACCTGCTTGGGCGCTGCGCTGCCCTGACGCGGACCACCCTGGCCGGGCGCCGGCTGGCCCAGCGCCACCGGGGCGGCGGGGACGATCAATGCCAATGCCGCGGCACCGGCCAGCAACAGGCGCGGGACGAAACGAAGGCGGGGCAAGGTCATCGGTCGGCAGATCCTGTCGGCGGGACGGCATCCCAAGTTGCGACAGGGCTGGATTGGTGTCGATGGCGGAAGTGTCGCCGTTTGTCGCAAAGAGGCGTGAGCGACGGCGCGACGCGGACAGTTAACGCCGAAAAGGCGACGTCACCCGCCCGCGACCTCCAGTGCCTCGATGGCACCCAGCCACAACGCCTCGGCCCGGGCCATCGCCTCGCGCGCCTCGACATGCTTGCGACCCCATTTCTCGGCCTCGGCCGGCGCGCCATAGACGGCCGGGTTGGCCATCTTGGCGTCGAGCTTGGCCAGCATCTCGTTCAGCTTGGCGATGCGGTCCTCGGCCCGGCGCACCTCTGCGCGCAGCTCCAGGATCTCGGCGCGGCCAGCCGTCGGGCGGGTGGGTGCGGTCCGTGCGGGCGGCGGCGCCTGCGGGACCTGGTCCGGCGAGGTCAGCAGCATCTGCCGGTAATCCTCCAGATCGCCATCCCAGGGGCGGACCTTGCCGCTGTCGACCAGCCACAGCCGGTCGGCCACCAGCCCCAGCAGATGCATGTCGTGGCTGACCAGCACCACCGCACCGGTGTAGTCGTTCAACGCCTCCATCAGCGCCTCGCGGCTTTCGATGTCGAGGTGGTTGGTCGGCTCGTCGAGGATCAGCAGATGTGGCGCGTCGATGGTCGCGATCAGCAGCGACAGCCGCGCCTTTTGCCCGCCCGACAGGGACCCGACCTTGGTCTCGGCCTGCGCTTCCATCAGGCCAAAGCCGGCAAGGCGGGCGCGCAGGCGCGGCGGCGCCTCGTTCGGGCGCAGCCGGCGGACATGGGCCAGCGGGGTTTCGGTCAAGTCCAGCTCGTCCACCTGATGCTGCGCGAAATAGCCGACGCGCAGCTTGCTGGACCGGGTGATCGTTCCAGCCATCGTGTCCAGACGCCCGGCCAGCAGCTTGGACAGCGTCGATTTGCCCTGTCCGTTGCGGCCCAGCAGGGCGATGCGGTCGTCCTGGTCGATCCGCAGGTCGAGGCGAGAGAGGACTGCGCGATCGCCATAGCCGACCGCCACGCCCTCCATGTTGATGATCGGCGGGGACAACTCGTCCGGCTGGGGAAAGGCAAAGCGGTGGAACTTGGCTTCCTCGGGCGCGGTGATCGGCTCCATCCGGGCGAGCATCTTGATACGGCTTTGCGCCTGCACGGCCTTGCTGGCCTTGGCGCGAAAGCGGTCGACAAAGCTTTGCAGATGCTCGCGCCGCGCCGCCTGCTTTTTCGCCTCGGCCGCCTGCAACGCACGGCGTTCGGCGCGGGCCCGGGCAAAGGCGTCATAGTTGCCGTTGTAAAAGGTGAGCTTTCGGTTTTCGACATGCAGGATGCCGCCCACCGCCCGGTTCAGCAGCCCGCGGTCGTGGCTGATGATGATGACGGTGTGCGGATAGCGCGCGAGATAGCTTTCCAGCCACAGCGCGCCCTCGAGGTCGAGGTAGTTGGTCGGCTCGTCAAGCAGCAGCAGGTCGGGCTGGGCAAAGAGGACCCCGGCCAGCGTCACGCGCATCCGCCAGCCGCCGGAAAAATCACTGGTCGGGCGGGCCTGATCGGCCGGAGGAAATCCGAGGCCCTGCAGGATCGAGGCCGCTCGCCCCTCTGCCGACCATGCGTCGATATCGGCAAGGCGCGCATGGATGTCGGCAATCCGGTGCGGATCGGTCGCGGTGTCCGCCTCGACCATCAGGCTCGCGCGCTCGGTATCGGCGGCGAGGGTGGTGTCCAGCACGCTCAGCGCGGTGCCCGGCGCCTCTTGCGCGACACCGCCGATGCGGGCGCGCGACGGCAGCACGATGGCCCCGCCGTCGAGCGACAATTCGCCCCGGATCAGTTTGAACAGCGTCGTCTTGCCGGCGCCGTTGGGGCCGACGAGGCCGACCTTGTGACCGTCCGGGATGACCGCGGTGGCGCCGTCGAACAGCGGCCGTCCGGCGATGGAATACGAGATATCGTCAATGCGCAGCATAGCCGGGGCCATGCCGCAAGCAGGGGCGCGGGTCAACCGGGCGCGGAGCGCCACGCTGCTCCCGCGCGGCCTCTTTCGGCGGCGCCCGCGCTCACCTAAGGTCACACCGTTCAGCCAGATGAGGGACAATCGCGTGACCGAGATTTTGATCGCCGGAGGGGCGGTGATGGGGGCGTCGGTGGCGTTCTGGCTGACCCGGCTGGACCCGGGCCTCAAGCCCCTGGTCATCGAGCCGGACCCGTCCTATGCCACCTCGTCCACGGCCCTGTCGGCGGCGGGCATCCGCAGCCAGTTCACCAATGCCGTCAACGTCGAGATCAGCCGTTTTGGCATCGATTTCATCCGCGACTTCGCGGCCGCGACCGGGCCGGCCGGCGGCGTGCCGGACCTTGGCCTGCGCGAGAACGGATATCTGTTCCTGACCGGCACCGCGACCGGCGCGCTGACGCTGGAAAACCTGGCCGCGATGCAGCGTGAATGCGGCGCTGCGACCGAGGTGCTGGACCCGGCGGAGTTGCGCCGGCGGTTCCCGTGGATGAATGTCGATGATCTTACCGCAGGCTCGTTCGGCCCAAGGGACGAGGGGTTTTTCGACAACATGGGCCTGCTCGCGGGCCTCAAGGCTGCGGCGCGCGCGGCCGGGGCGGTCTGGATCACCGACCGCGTCACCGGGTTCGAACGCGACGGCGACCGGGTCATTGCCGCGCAACTGGAAAAGGGCGGCAGGCGGCAGGCGGACGTGTTCGTCAACTGCGCCGGGCCCCGCTGCGCCGCGCTGATGCGCTCCATGGACCTCGACCTGCCAGTCGAGCCGCGCAAGCGCACCGTGTTCTTTGTCGACGCCCCCGAGGCGCGGCACCCGGACGCGCCTCTGATCTGCGATCCGCTCGGTATCTGGTGCCGGCCGGAGCATGGGCAGTGGCTGGCCGCGACCGTCCCGGCGACCGATGGCCCATGCGGAGAGGATGATTTCGAACCCGAGCACGCCCTGTGGGAGGACGAGGTCTGGCCCGCCCTCTACAATCGGGCCGAAGGCTTTGGCGCGGCCAAGGTGCTGCGTCTCTGGGCTGGGCATTACGCCTTTAACACTTTGGACCAGAACGCCATTCTCGGGCGCAATCCGCAGGTGCCCAACTTTTACCACGCGAACGGTTTTTCCGGCCACGGCCTGCAGCAGGCGCCCGCGGTCGGTCGCGGTATCGCCGAGCAGATCGTCCATGGCGACTGGCGCACCCTTGATCTGTCGCCGCTGGGGGTGCAGCGGGTGCTTGACGGACAACCTTTTGCCGAGGCGGCGATTGTATGACGGGACGGCCGGGATTTTGCGTGGCGATCGACGGGCCGGGCGCGGCGGGCAAGGGGACCATCGCGCGGGCCATCGCGGGGCGCTTTGGCTTTCACCATTTGGATACCGGGCTGCTCTATCGCGCGGTCGCGCTGAAGGGCGGCGATCCCGGCAGCGCGGCACGTGGCCTCAGCGCGGCTGACCTGGCCCGGACCGATCTGCGCAGCGCCGAGGCTGGACAAGCCGCCAGCCGCATCGCTGCCATTCCCGAGGTGCGGGCCGCGCTGCTGGATTTCCAGCGCCGCTTTGCCACCCAGCCGCCCGGCGCGGTGCTGGACGGGCGCGACATCGGCACGGTGATCTGTCCCGAGGCCGAGCTGAAGCTGTACGTGACAGCGGCCGACACCACCCGCGCCGAGCGCCGCGCGGCCGAACTGGGCGCCGATGTGGCCGAGGTGCTGTCCCAGTTGCGAGAGCGTGACGCTCGGGATGCCGAGCGCGCGACTGCGCCCCTGCGTCCGGCCGAGGATGCGGTTATCCTCGACACGACCACGCTGACAATCGAGCAGGCGGTGACGACTGCAGTCGTGCTGGTCGAGGAGCGCTGGCTGCGCGGTTAGGACGCGCAGGCAACTTGAGGGAATGGTTAGAGGTTACATGGGGCAGAGTTTTGTTCCGGCAGTGTTTTATCGCGGCGGCAGCTCCAAGGGGGTGATCTTTCATGCCCGCGACCTGCCTGATGACCGCGCCGAGATCGAGGCGATCCTGCTCGCCGTCCTCGGCAGCCCCGATCCGAATGGGCGGCAACTGAACGGCATGGGCGGCGGCATCAGCTCGCTGTCCAAGGCGGTGATCCTGGCGCCCTCGGATGATCCGGCGGCAGATGTCGATTACACCTTCGTGCAGGTCGCCGTGGATGCGGCGGAATGCGTATGGGACGGGGTGTGCGGCAACCTCGCCTCGGTCGTCGGACCCTTTGCAGTCGAGGAGGGGTTGGTGCCGCCCCCTGCCGATGGCGAGGCGCTGGTGCGTTTTCGCGAGGCGGCGACCGGCAAGATCATCTACTCGCGATTCCCCTGCGCGGACGGAGTGCCGGTGGTGCAAGGCGATTTCGTGATCGCCGGCGTCGCTGGGACGGGCGCGATGATCCGCCTCGATTACCGCGATCCGGGCGGGGCGATCACGGGGCGGTTGCTGCCGACCGGACAACTGACGCAGGAGCTGGTGCTGGCGGATGGCAGTTCGGTCGAGGTATCGCTGATCGACAGCTCGAACGCCTGCGTCTTCGTGGCCGCCGCCTCGGTCGGGCTGACCGGGACGGAATCGCCCGACGCCATAGAGGCGAGGGGCGAGGTCATGGCCCGGCTGGATGAGATTCGTCGCCGGGCCGGGGTGCTGATGGGACTGGCGGAAAGGCCCGACGCGCTGGGGCTGTTCAATCCACGCATCGCCGTCGTCTCGGCCCCGGCGGATTTCACCAGCCTCGACGGCACGCGGTGGAATGCGGGCAGCCATGATATCGCCACGCGGATGCTGTCGATGGGGCGCCCCCACCGCGCGGTGCCGCTGGCCAGCGCCCTCTGTCTCGGGGTTGCCTGCGGGATCGAAGGAACGCTTCCGAACCGTCTGGCGCGGACAGCGGCCGATCAGCCGGCTCGCGGCATGGTGCGTGTCGGCACGCCCTCGGGCGTCATCACGGTCGGCGCCGAGGTTGCGCGCGATGCGGGCGGTGAATGGCGGGCGATCAGCGCGGCGTCGTTCCGCACCGCGCGGCGGCTGATGCAGGGGCAGGTCGCCATCGACTGAACCAGCTGGCCTCAGTCTCGCAGGATGCGCGCCAGCAGCGGTGCACCCAGCAGGACCAGCACCAGCCGCGTCAGGTGATGGGTCACAACAAAGCCCAGATCGGCCCCTGTGATGATCGCCAGCATCGCCATTTCGGCCTGCCCGCCGGGCGAGAAGGCGAGGAAGGCCTCGACGGGATTGGCCAAGCCGGTCAGGGTCACGACTTCGGTGAAACCCGCGGCGATGGCGGCCAGCAGCAGCATGAAGGCGGTCGCGAGCAGGACCGTCCGCCGCAACTCGCCCAAGGTGATGCCGCTGTATTGCACCCCGATCCCGAGGCCGATCAGGAACTGCGCGCTCATCAGCGCCTCGCGCGGCGGGCGCATGTGGATCAGCCCGGCCAGCGTCAGCACTGCCGCCGCAATCATCGGCCCGAGGATCGCGGCGCCGAACAGCCCGGCCCGGTGGGCCACGCCCCATCCGACCAGTGCGGCAAGGGCCATCAGCGCCAGCTGGTCCAGAGGGATGGCAGCGGCGGGGGCGCCAATCGGGTTGGTCAGCGCCGCGCCGTAGCCTTGGGTCAGGACGATCGGCGCGACCACGACGATCACCAGCACCCGGGTTGCGTGGATCAGCGACAGCGCCCGCGGATTGCCCCCCGCGGCCTGACCAAAGATCACCATGTCGCTCGCCCCGCCGGGCATTGCAGCGAAAAAGGCGGTGACCCGGTCATAGCCCCCGAGGCGGCGAAAGAAGGGCACTCCGATCACGCCGATCAGGAGGATATAGACCGGCACGAGCGCGACCGATCCGGCCATCGACGGCACTCGCGCCAGCACAGTCGGGGTGAGCGACGCGCCGACCGCGACGCCCAGGATCGTGCGGGCCGCGACCGAGGCGCGGCTGAGGCCGCGCATTCGTGCCCCCGCCAGCGCCGCAATCAGGCAGGCGGCAAGCGGCCCGAACAGGAATGGCAGCGGCAGTCCGAGCGCCAGGAACAGCGCGACCCCCGATGCAGCGAGCACCACCGTCTGGGCACGAAGCATCGACCCTCAGACCGGCGGCAGCGTTCCCGCGCGCTGACGCGCCCGGTTCCAGTGCAGGGCCGCCGGAACAACGACGATCATCAGGGCGACGAACCACAACATGCCCGACAGCGGCGTCGAGACCAGCACCAGCGGGTCCCCCTGGCCGATCGCCAGCGCGCGGCGTAACTGCACCTCGGCCAGCGGGCCAAGGATCAGGCCGATCAACACGGGCGCGATGGGAAAGTCGAAAACCCGCATCAGATAGCCGAGGCAACCGATCAGGAACATCAGCGCGAGGTCCAGCCAGCTGTTCGCCGCGCCCCAGATGCCCACCAGCGCGAATACCAGAATGCCGCCGTAGAGCCATGGCCGGGGCACGAACAGCAGCCGCACCCACAACCCGACCAGCGGCAGATTCAGGACCAGCAGCATCAGGTTGCCGACGTAAAGCGAGGCGATCAGCGCCCAGACCAGATCGCCGCTGTTGATGAACAGCAGCGGCCCCGGTTGCAGACCATAGTTCTGGAACGCCGCCAGCAGGATTGCTGCCGTGGCTGAGGTCGGCAACCCCAGCGTCAACAGCGGCACCAGCACGCCAGCAGCGGAGGCGTTGTTCGCGGCCTCGGGGCCGGCGACGCCTTCGATGGCGCCCTGGCCGAACTCCTCCTTGTGGCGCGAAAGGCGCCGCTCCAGAGCATAGGACAGGAACGTCGGGATCTCGGACCCGCCGGCGGGCAGGGCGCCGATAGGAAAGCCGAGCGCCGTGCCGCGCAGCCATGGCATCCATGACCGCCGCCAGTCCTCGCGCGTCATCCAGATGCCGCCCGCCAGCGGGTTCAGCCGCGGCGGCGCGCTGGCAAAGCGGCTGGCGACATACAGCGTCTCGCCAATAGCGAAGAGCGAGACAAGCACCACCGTCATCTCGACCCCGTCGAGCATGTCCGGCAGGCCAAAGGTGATGCGCTGTACCCCCGTCTGCTTGTCGATACCCATCAGCCCCAGCGCGAGGCCGATGAAGAGTGCGATAAAGCCCCGCACCTTGGAACTGCCCAGCACCACGCTGACCGACAGGAACGCCAGCAGCATCAGGGCGAAATAATCCTGCGGCTTGAACAGAAAGGCCAGTTCGGCAATCGGGGGGGCGAGGAAGGTCAAGCCCAGCGTCGCGATGGTTCCGGCGACGAAGCTGCCGATCGCAGCCGTGGCCAGCGCCGCGGCGCCGCGCCCCTTGCGGGCCATCTTGTTGCCTTCCAGCGCGGTCATCATGCTGCCGCTCTCGCCCGGCGTGTTCAGCAGGATGGACGTGGTCGAGCCGCCATACATCGCGCCGTAAAAGATGCCGGCAAACATGATAAACGCCGAGGTCGGCGCGACATTCGCGGTAACGGGCAGCAGTAAGGCGATAGTTAGCGCCGGGCCGATGCCCGGCAGCACGCCCACGGCTGTGCCCAGGAATGTCCCGATCAGGGCCCACATCAGGTTGATGGGTTGCATTGCGATCGAAAAGCCGTGCAGCAGCTGGGTGACTGAATCCATGGCCTAAACCCCCAGGAAGGGCGCCAGCGGCCCCAGTTGTACGCCCAGCTTGCGAAACAGAAAGAACGCGGTCACCGACAGCACCGCGCCGACCAGCAGGTCCAGCAGCGGACGCGGCGCGCGAAATGCGCGGGCAACCAGCCAGAAGCTGATGATGCAGGTTATGACGAAGCCAAGTGATTGCATCGTCACCATGGGCACGGCTGCCGCGACCGCAGCCAAGCCGAGGCTGCGCCATGACACGCCAGCGTCAAGATCGACATCCTCGGCTTCCTGCGCCTCGAACCGAACGCCCTGCCGGATCTGCCATGCGAGGATCGCGCCCAGAAAAATCAGCGCCGCGCCGACCAAGGTGACCGGCAGGCCGGGTCCGATATGCGCGTACTGATCCGTCTGAGGCAGCTTGAGGCCTTGCCACAGCCAGATCGCGCCCATCAGCGCAACCCCCGCCGCCAGCCAATACGGCTTGTCACGCTGCATGCCGCGGTCTCCCAACACTGAGATGAGACGGTGCCCGGACGGGCCGGGCACCGATTGGTCGGACAGATTACTTGATCAGGCCAAGCGTGCGCAGCACTTCGGTCTGGCGGGTTTCCTCCTCGGCGAGGAATTTGGTGAAGTCGTCGCCGGCCAGGAACGCGTCTTCCCAACCCTGCTTTTCCAGCACCGCTTTCCAGGCCGGGCCCTCGTGCATCTTGGTCAGCCGCTCGATCCAGGTGGCCTTTGCCGCATCGCTCATGTCGGGGGCGCCAACAAGCCCGCGCCAGTTGCCGATGACGATATCGATGCCGGACTCTTTGAGGGTCGGAGCGTCGATCCCCGGAAAGCGCTCGGCCGAGGTCACGGCGAGGATGCGGATACGGCCGGCGTCGGCCATAGGCTTGAACTCGCTCGCGCCCGAGATCGCGGCGGCAATCGCCCCGCCGCCCAGCAGCGTGACCGTGTCCGCGCCCGATTCAGAGGCGATGTAGTTGACTGCCTTGGGATCGAGGCCCGACGCCTGGGCGATCAGGCCCGCGGTGATGTGATCGACACCGCCAGCCGAGCCGCCGCCGACCGAGACGGCGCCGATATTCTCCTTCATCGCGGCGACCAGGTCGGCGATGGTCTTGTAGGGGCTGTCCTTGCCAACAGCGATGACGCCGGTGTCGTTGATCAGGCGCGCAAGCGGGGTCACGTCTTTCAGCGTGACCGGCGAATTGTTCAGCGCGATGCCGCCGACCAGGATTGAGCCCATAGACATGATGGCGTTGTCATTGCCGCGGTTGGCCTTGACGAACTGTGCGAGGCCGATGGTGCCCCCGGCGCCGCCCTTGTTCTCGAACGTGGCGCCATCGGTAAAGATGCCGTCGGCGGCCATCGCCTCGAACGGCTGGCGGGCCATGGCATCATAGCCGCCGCCAGCGCCGCCCGGCGCCAGCACCACTGCAGGCTCGGCCGCGGCAAGGCCTGCCCCCATGACAACGGCGACGGCCGCCCCGATCAGACTGCGAAACATTGGTGTTCCCTTCCCCATTTCCCGCCCGTGCCGGACGCAGTACGCGCATCCGAATTCATTCCAGCCGGGTGCGCCCACTTTGCGAAATCATGCGGCTTGCGCAACCGTCCTTGTGCGGCGTGGTTACCGTCCCAGCCACTTCGGCGCGCGCTTTTCTGCAAAGGCGCGCGGCCCTTCCAGGGCGTCCAGGCTGGCATAGACCGGGGCGAACACGGCGTCGGCCGCGGCCAGGGCCTCGGTCCGGCCATGCTCGCCCGCAAGATGCATCACGGCCCGCGCGGCCCGTACGCTGAGGGGGGCGTTGGCGGCGATGGTGCTGGCCAGCGTCATAGCGGCGTCCATCAGGTCCGCGGCAGGCACGACGCGGTTCAGATAGCCGATTTCGGCCAGGCGCTGGGCGGACATTGCCTCGCCCGTCAGCAGCAATTCCATCGCGATACGCTGGGGGAGCATGTGAATCAGGGGCACGGCCCATGGCACGCCGCGGCCGACCTTGACCTCGGTCACGGCGAACCGGGCGTGATCGGCGGCGACGCACAGATCGCACATCTGCGCCATCAGCCAGCCGCCCGCCATGGCGACACCGTTGACGGCGGCGATGGTCGGCTTGGTGATATGCATCGGATTGCCGATGACGGGCAGCCCGCCGCGTCCCTTGGGCAACGCTTGCAAGCCAGTCTCGGAAGCCTCTTTGAGGTCAAGTCCGGCGCAAAAGGCGCGCGTGCCGGTCGCGGTCAGGATCGCGACCTGCAGGTCCGAGTCGTCCTCGAAGCGGTGAAACGCGTCCCACAGTCCCTCGCGCACGGCGAGCCCGAGGGCGTTCATGCGGTCGGGGCGGTTAATGGTGATAATGGCGACCGGGCCGCTGGTTTCAAACAGGACAGGTTCGGACATGAGCATTCCTCGGCGGATGACACCGCCGAGTATTGCGTGCGTATTGTCCTGCGGCCAGTGCCCTTGGGAACGGGGGCGGACCGCCGCCTGCGGGCGCGGTTGGGTCCGTGCCGAGCGGCGGGTTGCCCGCGCCCTCAGACCTCTTCGATGCGCAGCTCGACCGGCTCACCGTGGATGACCCCGGTGCCGGGCAGGGCGGCGATGGCGTGGTCGATGGCGTCCGGGGTGGTCTTGTGGGTCACGATCAGCACGGGGGCGGCGCCGTCCGAATGCCCGTACTGGCGCATCCGGTCGATCGAGATGCCGGCATCTCCCAGCACGGTCGCGACCTTGGCGAGGGCGCCGGGCTTGTCCACCAACTCCAGCCGCAGGTAGTAGGCGGCGGGCACGGCGGTGCGGGCCGGAGTGGGGCGCGCGAGGGCAGAGGCGGGCTGGCCAAAGGTCGGCAAGCGCACGCCGCGCGCAATCTCGATCACGTCGGACATCACGGCGCTCGCGGTCGGACCCTCGCCCGCCCCAGCGCCGCGCAGGACGATCTGGCCGACGGCGTCGCCCTCGATCACCACCATGTTGGTGCCGCCCTCGAGTTGGCCCAGCGGGCTGTCGGCCGGCACCAGGCAGGGCGACATGCGCTGCTCCAGCCCGCGCCCGGTCGATTGCGCGACGCCCAGCAGCTTGATGCGATAGCCCATGTCGGCGGCGCGGTGGATGTCGTCGATGCTGACCCGCTCGATCCCCTCGATCTCGACCGCGTCAAAGGCGGGCTGGGTGCCGAACGCGATCGCCGCCAGCAAGGCCAACTTGTGCCCGGCGTCGATGCCCCCGACGTCCAGTGTCGGATCGGCCTCGAGATAGCCGAGGCGGCGCGCCTCCTCGAACACCGTGTCATAAGGCAGGCCGGCCGACTGCATCCGGGTCAGGATGTAGTTGCAGGTGCCGTTCATGACGCCCATGACGCGCTTGATGCTGTTGCCCGCGAGGCTTTCCGTCAGTGTCTTGATGACCGGAATACCGCCCGCGACGGCGGCCTCGAACCGGATCACGCGGCCGGCGGCCTCGGCGGATTCGGCCAGTTGCTGGCCATGGACCGCAAGCAGCGCCTTGTTGGCGGTGACCACGTCCTTGCCATGGGCAAGCGCGACCTCGATCGCCTCGCGGGCGATGCCCTCCTCGCCGCCGATCAGTTCCAGGAACAGGTCGACATCGTCGCGTCGGGCCAGATCGGGGGCGCAGTCTTCCCACGCGTAATGCGACAGGTCGGCATCGCGGTTGCGGGTCCGGTCGCGGGCGCAGACGGCGGTGATCCGGACCTCGCGCCCGCAGCGGGCAGAGATGAGGTCGGCATGGGTCTGGATGATCTTGACGACCCCGATCCCGACGGTCCCGAGACCGGCGATCCCGAGACGCAGGGGCGTGGACATGAGGGCCTCGTGTCTTGAATGGATGCGTGGTCCTAGCCCGGCCCGCTGCGCCATGCAATCGCCTGTCCACCGCCCGGCCTTTCGGTCGGGGCAGGGTGGCTTATATTGGTCAGGTCGGGCGAGGTGGCGATGAAATTCAAGATGATGATGTTAGCCGCGGTGCCCTTGTTGATGGCGATGGGGGATGGACGGCCCGGGCCAGTGGCGCTGCCGCAAGGCGCCGAGGTGCCGGGCGCCGGACTGAACCGCGCCGGCACCCGCGATGCGCCGGCTCCCGGCAGCGTCGCGACACCCACGGCCCAGGACGAATTGCGCATCCTTGAGGCGAAGGACGCGCAGCCCGCCGAATTCCTGTGGCAATCGCGTGTCGTCGTGGTCTTTGCCGATACGGCGGCCGATCCGGCCTTCACCCGCCAGATCACCGCGCTGCAATCCCAGCCCGCCTCGCTGATGGCGCGCGATGTGGTGGTCGTCACCGATGTCGACCCGGCGGGGGGCAGCGTCTGGCGGAAGATGCTGCGGCCGGAAGGGTTTTCGCTGGTCGTGATCGACAAGGACGGACAGGTGAAAACGCGCAAGCCGCTCCCGTGGACGGTCCGCGAGATCGCCCGCGCCATCGACAAGTTCCCCAGCCGGCTGGAGGAGATCGGTCGCGCTGGCCTCGGTCTCTAGGTGCGCGCTTGAGGTTGCGCCAAAGAAAAAACGCCGCCCCGTGAAAGAGCGGCGTTCCAGTCTGAGAGAGTGACGCGCGATCAGCCGGGACGGCAGACGCCGAAGTCGTCGCACAGTGCGCCGGCCGCGCCGCCGACCAGTGCGCCCTTGACCGGGTCCTCACCGAAGGCCTTGGCTGCAACAGCGCCAGCGCCAACGCCGATGGCCGCACGCTGCGCGTCCGCCGACATGGGCGGGTAGGTGCCCGGGGCGCAAGCGGCGAGCGTCGCGGCGACGAGGCCAACAGCGCCGAGGCGGAAAATGGTGGATTGCATAGCGTTCTGCCTGTTTTCTGGGGGCCCTGCAGCCCGGTTGGTTGTGAAGGCATCATGTCATGCCCCGCAATCAAGCGAAACTGACAACCATGTGAGAGGGTTGGGCGCGTTGCGGATCGGCACAGGTCCGCCGGTAAGCCATCGATCCTGAACAGATTATGCGCGCAGCCCAGGCAATTGCTGTCGCTTTGCCGCAAACATGAAGCAGACAATGCTCGCGGGCAAATCAACGCCGCGAGATTGCCTACAGCGCCTTGTTGATCCCGGTCGGCAGCCCGTCGATCGAGGTGGCGTTGCGGTCGCGCCAGTAGGTGCGCACGCCGTCCTCGCCCTTGTCCTCGGCCCAGTGCAGCAGGGTGTCCCGCTCACCAGTCATGCGCATCAGCGGAACGCCATAGCCGCACGAGGTCTGGACCGTCTCGACCTGCATGTCGATGATCTGTCGCGCGCCGGGCAGGCGCGGCAGCAAATCACGCAAATCGGCCCAGTCAGAATCGGCACGGTGCAGGGCGCGGGCGCGTCCGAACAGGCGCATGATCATCGGCCGCGTGGCGGTTGACATGAACATGACGGTGATGCGGTCCTGCACAGCCAAGTGGGCCGCCGTCTCGTTCCCCGACCCGGTCAGGTTCGACCAGGCGACCCGGTTCGGACCCAGGATGCGCAGGCTGTCATAGCCTTTGGGCGACAGGTTCACCCGCCCGTCCGGCGCCGCCGTTGCCACGAAATACATCGGCTGCGCCTCGATGAAGGCGCGATGGGCGTCGTCGATGGCGGGAAAGAACTTCGCCATTACTCGACCGTGACGGACTTTGCGAGGTTGCGCGGCTGGTCCACGTCGGTGCCCTTGGCGACGGCCGTGTGGTAGGCGAGATACTGCATCGGCACGGCATACAGCATCGCCTGGAACACGCCGCCCTCCGACGGCATGGCGAGGCTCGCATGGGTGCCGCTGCCGGCCGAGGCGATCCCCTCGGCGTCCGAGATCAGCAGCACCTGGCCATGACGGGCCATCACCTCCTGCATGTTGCTGACTGTCTTGTCGAATAGGGCATCGCGCGGGGCCAGAACGACGATCGGCACGTTGCGATCGATCAGCGCGATCGGCCCGTGCTTCAGCTCGCCCGACGCGTAACCTTCGGCGTGGATGTAGCTCAGCTCCTTCAGCTTCAGCGCGCCTTCGAGGGCCACGGGAAACAGCGCGCCGCGGCCGAGGTAGATCACGTCGCTCGCCTCGGACAGCCATCCGGCCAGCGCGGCGCAATCGTCGCTGAGGGCCAGCGCCTGCGACATCAGCGCCGGCATGGCGCGCAGATCGTCGAGGTGCCGGCCAAGCGCCGCATCGTCCAGCCGGCCGCGGTCATGGGCGGCCTTCAGCGCGAGGATCGCCAGCACCGCAAGCTGACAGGTAAAAGCCTTGGACGAGGCAACGCAGACCTCGATCCCGGCCAGGGTCGGCAGCGCGACATCCGCCTCGCGCGCGATGGCCGAGGTGCCGACGTTCACGACGCCGATGGTGCGCGCGACACGCGGCGCGGCGTAGTGCAGGGCGGCGAGGGTGTCGGCGGTCTCGCCCGACTGGCTGACGAAGATCGCCCAAGACTTGTCTGACAGGGGCGGCTCGCGATAGCGGAACTCGGAGGCGATGTCGGTCTCACAGGGCAGGCCGGCGATTTGCTCGAACCAGTAGCGTGCGACCTGCCCGGCCAGCGAGGCGGTGCCGCAACCGACCAGCGTGATACGGTCGACCTCGCGGAAATCCAGCGCCTCGGGCAGGACGATCCGGCCGTCCTTGATGTAATGGGACAGCACATCTTCCAGCACGCGCGGCTGCTCGGCGATTTCCTTGGCCATGAAATGGCGGTGGCCGGCCTTGTCGATGGCAGTGGCGCCGACGTCGATGCGGGCAACCTCGCGGTTCGCGGGGCGGCCCTCGGCGTCAAAGAACGCCGCGCCATCGCGGTTCAGGATGACGTGGTCGCCCTCCTCCAGATAGCTGATGCGATCGGTAAAGGGCGCCAGAGCGATAGCGTCGCTGCCGAGATACATCTCGTCGGTACCGTGCCCCACCGCGAGGGGCGAGCCGCGGCGAGCGCCGATCATCAGATCGCCCTCGCCGTCGAACAGGAAGGCCAGCGCGAACGCCCCCTTGAGGCGCGGCAGCGTGGCGCGCACGGCCTCGGCAGGGGACGTGCCCTGCGACAGGTAATGCCCGGTCAACAGGGCGACCGTTTCCGTATCAGTGTCGGTCTGCGGAGAAAGGCCCAGCTCCGCCAGTTCGGCCCGCAACTCGCGGTAATTCTCGATGATGCCGTTGTGCACGACCGAGACGGCGCCATAGCGGTGCGGGTGCGCGTTGCCCTCGGTCGCCGCACCATGGGTGGCCCAGCGGGTGTGGCCGATGCCGGCCCGGCCGGTCAGCGGCTCATGCACCAGCCGGTCACTGAGGTTGATCAGCTTGCCGGTCGCGCGCCGCCGCTCGAGCGTGCCGGTGTCATCGACGGTGGCGATGCCGGCGCTGTCATAGCCGCGATATTCGAGGCGCTTCAGGGCCTCGACCAGTTGCGGGGCGACCTCGTGCTGGCCGAGTATTCCGACGATGCCGCACATCAGCGGGCCTCCTTGCGGGCGCGAAGCGCCTCCATGATCCGGGTGCCAAGACCGGGTTTCGTGACCTGCCGCGAGCGGCCCAACCCCAATGCCCCCGCTGGCACGTCCTGTGTGATCGTGCTGCCAGAGCCGGTCATGGCGCCATCGCCTATGCTGACCGGGGCGACCAGCATCGTGTCGCTGCCGATGAAGGCGCGGGCGCCGATGACTGTGCGGTGCTTGGCAACGCCATCGTAATTGCAGGTGATGGTGCCGGCACCGATGTTGGTGCCCGCGCCGATCTCGGCATCGCCCAGATAGGTCAGGTGGCCGACCTTCACGCCTTCGGCCAACTGGCTGTTCTTGACCTCGACAAAGTTGCCAACGTGCACGTCAGGGCCAAGCTCGGCCCCCGGCCGCAGGCGGGCAAAGGGGCCGACTGTCGCGCCGGCGCTGACGTGGCAACCTTCGAGGTGGCAAAAGGGCATCACCTCGGCCCCGCTCTCGATGGTGACGCCGGGACCAAAGACGACGTTCGGCCCGATGATCGCGTCGCGGCCGATCACCGTGTCCAGCGCCAGCCAGACGCTGGCCGGGTCGGTCAGCGTGACCCCGTCCGCCATAAGCGCGGCCCGGGCACGCGCCTGGAACGCGGCCTCGGCCGCGGCGAGTTCGGCGCGGGTGTTGATGCCAAGCGTCTCGGCCTCGTCGCAGGTCACGACCGCGGCGCTGCGGCCGGCGGCACGGGCAAGGCCCGGCACGTCGGTCAGGTAATACTCGCCGGCGGCATTGTCGTTGCCGACGCGGGCGATCAGATCGCGCAGCAGGTCGGCTTCGCAGGCCAGAACGCCGCTGTTGCAAAGGCGGATGGCGCGGGTCGCCGGATCGGCGTCCTTCCACTCGACGATCGCCTCGAGCCCGCCGGCGCCATCTGTCACCAGCCGGCCATAGCGGCCCGGATCAGCGGCCTCGAACCCCAGCACCACGACATCAGCGCTGTGGCTGGTCAGGGCGGCCAGCGTCTCGGGGGCGATGAAGGGGGTGTCGCCATAAAGGATCAGCACCCGCCCGTGAAAGCCGTCCAGCAGCGGCAGCGCCTGCGCAACCGCGTGGCCGGTGCCCAGCTGCTCGGGCTGCAGGGCGATCTCGGCCTCCGGGTCCAGCTTGGCGGCCGCGCGGCGCACAGCGTCGGCGCCGTGGCCGGCGACCAGCACCATGCGCACCGGCTCGAGGCTACGCGCGGTAGCCATGGCATGCCCCATGAGCGGTACACCGCCGAGGCGATGCAGCACCTTGGGCAGGTCCGACTGCATCCGGCTGCCCTGGCCGGCCGCAAGTATGATGACCGCAACCTCGTCGGTCGCCGTTTGCTGCGCGCGTACCGCGTGGTCCGCCGGCGCCGCGCTGTCCCGGTCCGTCATGCTCGTTCCCGTTTCCCGGTTGTCCTGCCTCGTCCCGGCTTCTAACGAGGGTCGGGGCGCGGGCCAAGTCCGCCGCGGTCACACATCTTGACGGAAGGTTTCGGCATGGTTGAGGTCAGGGCGGCGCGGCGCGGCACGGTGGTGTTCGATCTGGATGGGACCCTGGTCGATACCGCAGCCGATCTGGTCCACGCGGCCAACGCCACCTTCGCCGAACGCGGCCTGCGGGTGGCGCTGGATCCCAGCGCCGATGCGCTGCTGGCCTTCAGTGGCGGGCGGGCGATGCTGCGCGCGGGGTATGGCCGGATGGCCGGCGATCTGCTGCTGCCCCCGGGCGCGGAAGACGAGGATTACCCGCGCCTTCTGGCCCATTACGAGCGCGCAATCGCGGTCCACAGCCGCCCCTATCCGGGGGTCGAGGCGGCGCTGGATGCGCTCGCGTCCGAAGGGTTTGCCCTGGCCGTCTGCACCAACAAGCCAGAGGCGCTGGCGCTGCGTCTGCTCGACGCGCTGGACCTGCGCGACCGCTTCGCGTCGATGGTCGGGGCCGACACGCTGCCGGTACGCAAGCCCGACCCGCGCCCCTATACCGAGGCCGTGACCCGCGCGGGGGGCGAGGTGGCGCGAAGCTTTCTGGTGGGCGACACCATCACCGACCGCGATACCGCGCGCGCCGCCAGGGTCCGCGTCGCGCTGGTGGCCTTTGGTCCCGAGGGCGGGGGCGTGACCCGCTTTTCCCCCGACGCGCTGCTTGAGCGGTTCGAGGATCTGCCGGCGCTGGCGCAGGGTTGGCTGGGCTAGCGCCGCCAACAACGCCGGCGCGCGTCAGTTGCTCGCCAGCCATTCCGCCAGCAAGGGGCGCGAAAGGTTATTCGGGCCGGTGACTGCGGTGGCGGCGCAGAGCGCGTTAAGGATCGACTCCTCGGTGCTCTCGCAGGCAGCACGGAACAGATCGTCGATGCGCTCGTCTGACAGGCGGGCCATCGGGAAGGTATCACCGTCGGCGAAATGCGGCACGCGATTGGCCGTGGTGAAGCCCAGAACGATATCGCCGCTGCCATGCCCCCAGAAGGCGCCCAGCCGCGCAATCCCGGCCCCTGCGCGACGGCAGACGCGTTGCAACTGACGCTGGTCCAGCGGCACATCGGTGGCAAGCACGACCATGATCGAACCCTTTTCAGCAGGCGTCGCAGCGCCTCTGTCCGGGCGCGGGTCAGGGCGGCGGCCGTCCGGCAGGATCAGGTCCCCGGCGCGCCCGAAGTTCGCCAGCACAAGAACCCCGAGGTGGCAGTCGCGACCATCTATCGACACCTTGCGCGAGGCGGTCCCGATGCCGCCCTTGAAGCCAAAGCAGGACATCCCGGTGCCGGCGCCGACTGAGCCTTCGGTCACCACTGGGCCAGCCGCGTCAATGGCGGCAAGGGCATCGGCCTCGGTCACGGCGAGGGCCTGAATATCCGATAGCGGGCCATCGTTGCACTCGCCGACCACGGCATTGACAGTCGAAGTCTGGCGCCCGATCTGCGGCGTCTCTGCGATGGCGCGGCGGATCAGCGCGTTGACGCAGGTGCCGACGCCAAAGGTGTTGGTCATCAGAATCGGGGTCTCCAGCGTGCCGAGTTCGGCGACCTGGACGAGGCCGGCGCTTTTGCCAAAGCCGTTGATGACCTCGACCGCCGCGGTCAGCTTGTGCAGGAACAGGTTGCCCGGCTGTGGGATGATGGCCGTCACGCCAGTGTTCACCACGCCGCGGCGCAGGGTGACATGGCCAACGTCGACGCCGGGCACGTCGGTGATGGAATTGCCCGCGCCGGGGGACATGATCCCGGCAATCAGCCCCAGATCGCGCGCTCTCGACATGCGTTCACCCACCCTCACGCCAGCCGCGGGATCGCGTCCAGCAGCATCCGTGTATAGGGTTGTTTTGGCGCGTTAAAGATTTCGGACGCGCTGCCCGTCTCGATGATTTCGCCGTGGCGCATTACCACCACGCGGTCGCACAGATGATGGACCACCGACAGGTCGTGGCTGATGAACAGCAGCGTCAGGTTCAGCTGACGGCGCAATTCCATCAGCAGGTTGATGACCTGCGCCTGGATCGACACGTCGAGCGATGCGACGGGCTCGTCGCAGACGATGACCTCGGGCTGCATGGCCAGCGCGCGGGCGATGGCGATGCGCTGGCGCTGCCCGCCCGAGAACTGGTGCGGATAGCGGCCCG
The DNA here is from genome assembly GCF_003324675.1 of Paracoccus suum. Classification (NCBI taxonomy): domain Bacteria; kingdom Pseudomonadati; phylum Pseudomonadota; class Alphaproteobacteria; order Rhodobacterales; family Paracoccaceae; genus Paracoccus; species Paracoccus suum. The sequence goes on along the minus strand of NZ_CP030918.1, from coordinate 3,125 downwards.
ACAGCGACGGATCGAACGCCACGGCGCGCAGCCAGCGATCGACATAGGCACGCGCGTTGCCCCGGGTGCAAAGCCCGTGCGCGATCGGCCCCTCGGCCACGGATTGAAAGATCGTGCGGCGCGGGTCCAGCGAGGCGAAGGGGTCCTGAAAGATCATCTGGACGCGGGTGTTGAACTTGCGCTCGCCTTCCATCACCGGCTGGCCGCCGACCGACACTGTCCCAGCGCTCGGCGCGATGATGCCGCAGAGAATCCGCCCAAGGGTCGATTTGCCCGAGCCGGATTCCCCGACAAGCCCGAGGATTTCGCCGCGCGCGACGCTCAGCGAGGCCGACTTGACCGCGTGCACCTGCGCCGGCTCGCTGGCAAGCCCCAGCCGCATCCCAAGGCGGCGCAGCACGCCCGCAGGGCGCGCGAAGACCTTGTCGATGCCCTCCATGCGGATGAACTGCGGATCGGCAGGCGCGCCGAGTGCCGTGCCGCCCAGCGCCATGGGATCGAGGGGGCCGGCCGCCTCGGTCGCACCCGAGGCCAGCAACTCGCCCGGTTTCGAACGCGACGGCAGCGCGTCGAGCAGAGCCTGCGTGTAGGCGTGCCTGGGCGCGTCCAGCACCGCGCGCACCGGGCCGGCCTCGACGATCTTGCCGCGGCGCATGACGGTAATCTTGTCCGCGATCGAGGAAACCGTCGCCAGGTCATGGCTGATCCAGATGAGCGAGGTCCCCATCTCGGAGACGAGCGCCTTGACCACCTTCAGGATTTCCGCCTGCACCGACACGTCGAGCGCGGTCGTCGGTTCGTCGGCGATCACGAGGCGCGGGCGGTGCAGCAGGGCGATGGCGATCGCGACCCGCTGGCGCATCCCGCCGGAAAACTCGTGCGGGTACTGGTCCACCTTACGCTCGGGATCGACGATGCGCACGCGGGCCAGCGCATCGACCGCGCGACGGCGGACCTCGGCATCCGATGCGGCCTCATGCGCGCGGATCGCCATCCCGATCTGGTCGATGATCCGCACGACCGGGTTCAGCGTCATCATCGGGTCCTGGAACACCATCGAGATGTCCTTGCCCCGGATGGCACGCTGCGCGCGCTCGTCCAGCCCGACCAGCTCGCGTCCGTCAAAGCGGATCGAGCTGCCGCCCTCGATCCGGCCGGGCTTGTCGATCAGGCCGATCAGCGAAAAGCCGGTGATCGACTTGCCCGAGCCGGATTCGCCGACGAGCCCCATGATCTCGCCCCGCTCGAGCGAGAACGAGATGCCGTCGACCGATTTCACGATACCGCGGTCGGTGTGGAACCACGTGCGCAGGTCGCGCACCTCGAGAAGACGGGTCATTTGCGCAGCCTCGGGTTCAACTGGTCGCGAATCTGATCGCCAACAAGGTTGATCGCCATGATCAGGATGATGAGCGCGACCCCCGGATAGATCGCAATCCAGTAGCGGCCGGACATGAGATACTGAAAGCCGTTGGCGATCAGCATGCCCAGCGACGGCTCGGTCGCGGGCAGGCCGACGCCAAGGAAAGAGAGCGTCGCCTCCAACGAGATGGCCGAGGCGACCTGCACGGTCGCGACGACAATCAGCGGGGGCAGGGCGTTCGGCAGGATGTGGCGGGTGATGACGAACCAACCGCCCATGGGGACGGACAGTGCCGCCTGCACATAATCCTTTTGCCGTTCGGCGGCGGCGGCGCCGTGGGCGGTGCGCACGAAATAGGCGTATTGGGCAAAGATCAGCGCCAGGATCAGCTGCTCTTTTCCCTGGCCCAGAACGGCGGCGACGACGAAGGCCAGCAGGATCGCGGGAAAGGACAGCTGGATATCGACGATGCGCATGATCAGCGCCTCGAGCCGGCCGCCGACATAAGCGGCGGTGCAGCCGACCACCGCGCCGATGGCAAAGCTGATTGCGCCGGCCATCAGCCCCATCTGCAGCGAGATGCGCAGGCCATAGACGATGGCGGACAGCAGATCGCGCCCCTGGCTGTCGGTGCCGAGCAGGTGCAGCATGCCGTCGCGCCCGACATAGCCGGGCGGCCGGCGCGCATCGCGCAGCACCAGCGATTTCAAGTCGTACGGGTCTTGCGGAACGATGAACGGCGCAAAGATCGCCACGAAGACGATGATCAGCACCACCGCGAGCGCGACAACCGCGACCTTGTTGCGGCGAAACTCGCGCCAGAATTGCGCCAGCGGCGAGACCGAGCCCATGGTTGCAGCTTGCGACATCTCAGCGGCTCCCGTGGCGCAGGCGCGGATCAAGGGCGGCATAGGCCAGGTCCACGCACAGATTGATGACCACGAAGAGGGCCGAGACGAGCATCAGATAGGCAACCATCACCGGCCGGTCGAGCGAGGTGATCGAATCGACGATCAGCTTGCCAAGGCCGGGCCAGCTGAAGATCGTCTCGGTCACCAGCGCGAAGGCAAGGGTAGAGCCAAGCTCCAGTCCGAAGACCGTGACCAAGGGGATCGAGATCAGCTTGAGGACGTGCCGGCGCAGGATCGTGCCCTCCGAGATGCCGGCGGCGCGGGCGAACTTGATCGTGTCGGTCAACATCACCTCGCGCGTGCCCGAGGCGGCCAGCCGGCACATCATGGCCATCTTGAAGAGTGACAGGTTCAGTGCCGGCAACAGCAGGTGCGACCAGCCGTCGAGCGTCAGGAACGAGAACGGCACCCCGAACAGCTCGCGCGTGGCGCCTCGCCCGCCGGCGGGCAGGATGCCAAGCTGCACGGCAAAGACCATGATCAGCATCAGCCCGATCCAGAAGGTCGGCACCGAAAAGCCGAGGATCGAGGCTGCCATGATCAGCCGCGACAGCTTGGAGTCCGGCTTGTAGCCCGCGTAGACACCCAGCGGGATGCCGACGGCCGAGGCGAAGAACACCGCGATAAGTGTCAGCTCCAGCGTCGCCGGCAGCTTTTGCGCGATCAGCGTGCCTACGGGCATGTTGAAGACGAAGGAGTTGCCCAGGTTGCCGGACAGCAGCCGCTGAAGGAAATGCAGGTATTGCTGCCAGATCGGCAGGTCGAGACCGTATTGCTCGATGACCTGCTGGCGGATCGCCTGCGTCGCGTCGGGCGAGATCAGCACGTCGACCGGGTTGCCGATCAAGTAG